>NZ_VMND01000015.1:0-191668 GCF_013277555.1 Streptococcus sp. k-163
CGTAACGATCAATCAATTTAATCATGTACCTAATATTAGAATTGTTTATCCCAAATTTATTTGAAAGCTTCTCTATGCTATATCCTTGTTTTTTAAGTTCATAGATCTGAACTTTATCATCATAAGTTAATTTCATAATAAAAACACCCCAAAAGTTAGATTTTTTCTGTCTAACTTTTGGGGTGCAGTTCAATACCTATAGGATGCGTTTTTTTTTTATAGTGAAATGAAATAAAAAAACGAACAAATTGATTGGGAAATTTATACTCAATAAAAATCAAAGAGCAAACTAGGAAGCTAGACTCGAGCTTTACTTGAGTACGGTAAGGTGACGCTGACGTGGTTTGAAGAGATTTTCGAAGAGTATTAGGTATGAAAAAACCACCCAAATGGGTGGCTAAGAGTCATAAAATATCTTTATTTGATAGCATTAACCAAGTCTTGAGCTTGTTTTTCAAGTGAGTTTAGGACTGTTTCTTCAAGAACCAATTTTCCATCTGTCCAAGCAGAGTCATTCACACGTGCAGCAGTGAAATCACCAATGACTTGTGTACGGATAAATGGCAAGAGGTCTTTGTAGATAGCAAAGAGTTGATCGTGACCTGCATTGGCTACAGATGATACTGTGACAAACTTGTCTTGAAGGGCAGAAGCGCTGTGTGTATCAGACAAGTCAAGGGCACGAGATAGCCAGTCAAGCAAGTTTTTCACTGTACCAGGGATAGAGAAGTTGTAGACTGGAGAGAAAATCCAGATGGCATCCGCAGCAAGAACTGCTTCACGAGCAGCGGCTACAGCTGGATGAGTTGGAACTTCCAAATCTTGGCTGAAGAGAGGAAGAGCTGAATAATCAAGGTAGCTAACTTCTGCTTGACCAGCAAGTACTTTTTCAGCTTCGAGAGCCATTTGGTGGTTGAAAGAACCTTGACGTAGTGATCCGACGATAAATAATACTTTTTTAGACATGATGTGTCTCCTTTTTTTAAAAATTTCGAGAACCTTATCGTTGTTATAAAATATATTACAACAAAACAAACCAACTTGCAAGAGATTTGCTCAGAGTTTATTTGAAAATTATAAAATTGCTGAAATTCTAGTCACTTGTGACTGGAAAAGTAAGAACTGTTTATTTTAGATTCTGGTTTACATTTATTTTTGAAGAACATTCCTATATTATCTTGTATTATGATGATATAAGTGCTAAAATAAACGAGAAGACTCGAAATAGAAACCGTAGAACGGCTATTTTCCGGTATCATTTCATGAACAATTAAACAAACAATAATGGCATTTCAAGAATGCTTCTAAAAGGGGTGGAGATCATGTAAGGCACAAATTAACAAGTGACAGACAAATGAAATACGAATACACTTGTTAAGGAGAAAAGATGTTAATAAGAAATTATCGGAAAAATATTGGCCTGATGGCCGGAGTTGAGTTTTTTGCTTTTTTAGGGATTACTAGTTTTTGGATTCTCTTTCTCAGTCAAAACGGAATGTCTCTTTGGCAGATTGGACTGCTGGAGACTATCTTTCATGCGACCAGTCTTCTCTGCGAAATTCCATCTGGAATGTTAGCTGACCGCTATTCCTATAAGACCAACCTTTATTTAAGTCGTATAGCAGGAATTGTGTCTTCTATTCTTATGTTGGCTGGTCAGGGAAATTTTTGGATTTATGCACTAGCTATGGCGGTGAGTGCCTTGTCTTATAATTTTGATTCAGGCACAAGCGCAGCAATGGTTTATGATTCAGCCGTGGAAGCTGGACTCAAGAAGCGTTACTTATCTATTTCAAGTTTTATGTCAGGAGTAGCAGAAGGAACTCGGTCTTTGGGGACAGTGTTGGCGGGATTTTTTGTCCATGGTCAATTGCACCTGACCTACTATATCATGATTGCGACTTCTATCATAGTTCTTTTCCTGATTTGGATGCTGAAAGAGCCTAGTGTCAAGCTAGAAAAAGCTGATAGTGTGACCATGAAACAGATTATTTGGACCGTTAAGGATGAGTTGAAGCGAAATCCCATGCTTTTCAACTGGATGATTTTGTCTCAGATTGTCGGAGTACTCATGTGCATGTTTTATTTTTACTATCAAAATCAGTTACCAGATTTAAGTGGTTGGCAAATTTCAGCAGTTATGCTACTTGGTAGTCTCTTAAATATCGTCGCAGTCTATCTAGCGAGTAAGATTGGAAAGAACTATGCCGCCTTGAAGCTTTTCCCTATCCTCGTCCTGCTGACTGGAGTTACCTATATGCTGTCCTACTTTGGAACACCTCTAATCTATATTTTGATTTATTTGATTAGTAATGCTCTATATGCTCTTTTTCAGCCGATTTTTGACAACGATTTGCAAGAGCGGCTTCCAAGTGAAGTAAGGGCAACCATGCTGAGTGTCTACTCTATGATGTTTAGCCTTAGTATGATTGTCTTCTTTCCATTGACAGGCTGGTTGATTGACCATTTAGGCTTTGTAGTAACATTTCTTTATCTAGGATTCTTTTTAGTCATGATTAGCCTTCTACTGCCTGTATTTTTAGGAAAAATGGCTAAAAGAATAGATGATAAAATAATTCCATAGATTAAAAGAACTTACGAAAACTTGAGTACTAAGCTCAGGTTTTTTAATAGGTTGATTTTGGAGCTGTCTTTATTTTTCTTGCTCGGTTTTAATCAAGAAAAATCGGTTTGCTTTGAAGGGAGAAATAGAATTGGTTGCTTATACTCAATGAAAATCAAAGAGCAAACTAGGAAGCTAGCCGCAGACAGTACTTGGGTACGGCAAGGAGAAGCTGACGTGGTTTGAATTTGATTTTCGAAGAGTATTCTTGCATTCACTTGTAATAAAGCTTAATAGATGGTAAAATAGACGAGTGAAAAAAAGAAAAAATAAAGCAAAAAATAATCTACTGTGGCAGTATGGTCTAGGGATGACGATTTTGTTTGTGGTTATCAGTGCTTCCTTTCTGTATCTGGTTTCTCTCGGCATGAAACCCTATCAAACAGCTAAAAGTGAAGGAGAAAAATTAGCTCAGCAGTATGCAGGATTAGAGCAGGCTGATCAGGTTGATTTATACAATGGCTTGGAATCTTACTACAGTGTTCTTGGTCATAACAAACAGCAAGAATCACTTGCTGTCCTGATTGGAAAAGATGACCATAAGATTTACGTTTATCAGCTAAATCAGGGTGTTTCACAAGAAAAAGCAGAAGCTGTTTCTAAGGAAAAAGGAGCTGGCGAGATTGACAAGATTATCTTTGGCCGTTATCAAGACAAGCCAATCTGGGAAGTCAAGTCAGGCTCTGACTTTTATCTAGTAGATTTTGAAACAGGAGCATTGATCAATAAGGAGGGCCTATGAAACTATCCAACCGTGTTTTAGAAATGGAAGAAAGTGTGACCTTGGCTGCTGGAGCCCGTGCCAAAGCACTGAAGGCTGAGGGAAGGGATATCCTATCTCTAACCTTGGGTGAGCCAGATTTCACTACTCCAAAAAATATTCAAGATGCCGCCATTGCATCGATTCAAGATGGGCGTGCTTCTTTTTATACAGTAACCTCAGGTCTGCCAGAGCTCAAAGCGGCGGTCAATGCCTATTTTGAGCGCTTTTACGGCTATTCTGTAGCGCCGAATCAAGTGACAGTCGCTGCTGGAGCTAAATATTCTCTCTATACCTTCTTTATGGCTGTGGTCAATCCAGGTGATGAAGTTATCATCCCAACACCCTACTGGGTCAGCTATGGAGACCAGGTCAAGATGGCAGAGGGTATTCCAGTTTTTGTTCCTGCTAAAGAGGACAATGACTTTAAGGTAACTGTAGAGCAGTTAGAAGCAGCTCGAACAGACAAGACCAAGGTTTTGGTGCTGAATTCACCATCCAATCCGACAGGTATGATTTATACCCGTGAGGAACTTTTGGCAATCGGAAACTGGGCTGTAGAAAAGGATATTCTCATCCTAGCAGATGATATCTATGGGCGCTTGGTCTATAATGGTCATGAGTTTACACCCATTTCTAGCCTATCGGAAGCGATTCGCAAGCAAACAGTGGTCATCAATGGTGTGTCTAAAACCTATGCTATGACAGGTTGGCGGATTGGCTATGCCGTCGGAGAAGCAGACATTATCGCTGCCATGTCCAAGATTGCAGGTCAAACAACCTCCAACCCTTCAGCAGTAGCCCAGTATGCAGCAGTTGAGGCTCTATCAGGTGAGCAAGATACTGTAGAAAGCATGCGTCAGGCTTTTGAGGAGCGTCTCAATACCATTTATCCGCTATTATGTGAGGTTCCTGGTTTTGAAGTCGTTAAGTCACAAGGAGCCTTCTATCTCTTTCCAAATGTCAAAAAGGCCATGGAGATGAAAGGCTATACGGATGTGACAGACTTTACAACTGCTATCCTTGAAGAAGCTGAAGTGGCCTTGGTAACAGGAGCAGGATTCGGAGCGCCAGAAAATGTGCGCCTCAGCTATGCGACAGACCTAGACACGCTTAAAGAAGCAGTTAAACGCTTGAAAGTATTTATGGAAAAATAAAAGAAAAGGAAAAATAATGACAAAACGTGTAACGATTATTGATGTAAAAGACTATATTGGTCAGGAAGTGACGATTGGCGCTTGGGTTGCCAACAAATCAGGAAAAGGGAAAATCGCCTTCTTGCAATTGCGTGACGGAACAGCCTTCTTCCAAGGTGTGGCCTTTAAACCAAACTTTATCGAAAAATTTGGTGAAGAAGTAGGAGCTGAAAAGTTTGATGTCATCAAACGCTTGAGCCAAGAAACTTCTGTTTATGTGACAGGTATTGTCAAAGAAGATGAGCGATCTAAGTTTGGCTATGAGTTAGATATCACAGACATCGAAGTGATTGGTGAATCTCAAGACTACCCAATCACACCAAAAGAACACGGAACAGACTTCTTGATGGACAACCGTCACTTGTGGCTTCGTTCTCGTAAGCAAGTAGCTGTGATGCAAATCCGTAACGCAATCATCTATGCAACTTATGAGTTCTTTGACAAGAACGGCTTCATGAAATTTGATAGCCCAATTTTGTCAGGGAATGCGGCTGAAGATTCAACTGAACTCTTTGAAACGGACTACTTCGGAACTCCAGCCTACTTGAGCCAATCAGGTCAGCTTTACCTAGAAGCAGGTGCTATGGCTCTTGGTCGTGTCTTTGACTTTGGTCCAGTATTCCGTGCTGAAAAATCAAAAACGCGCCGTCACTTGACTGAGTTCTGGATGATGGATGCAGAGTACTCATACTTGACACATGATGAGTCACTTGACTTGCAAGAAGCTTATGTTAAAGCTCTTCTTCAAGGTGTTCTTGACCGTGCGTCTCAAGCCTTGGAAACCTTAGAACGTGATACAGAACTCTTGAAACGCTACATTGCAGAGCCATTCAAACGTATCACTTACGATCAAGCCATTGACCTCTTGCAAGAACATGAAAATGATGAAGACGCTGACTACGAACATCTTGAGCATGGAGATGACTTTGGTTCACCACACGAAACGTGGATTTCAAACCACTTTGGTGTGCCAACTTTTGTCATGAACTATCCAGCAGCCATCAAGGCATTTTACATGAAACCAGTTCCTGGAAATCCAGAGCGCGTGCTTTGTGCAGACTTGCTTGCTCCAGAAGGCTATGGAGAAATCATCGGTGGTTCTATGCGTGAGGAAGACTACGATGCTCTTGTAGCTAAGATGGATGAACTTGGTATGGATCGTACAGAATATGAATTCTACCTTGACCTTCGTAAATACGGTACAGTTCCACACGGAGGATTTGGTATCGGTATCGAACGTATGGTAACCTTCGCAGCAGGAACAAAGCACATCCGTGAAGCTATTCCATTCCCACGTATGTTGCACCGTATTAAACCATAAGAACAGGAAAACGCCCATGTGGCGTTTTTTCGCATTTCAGTGTTTTTACTTGCGTAAAAAATTGTTTTCTAGTATAATAGTTTATTGTGAGCGAACCTCACTTACCCCTTGCAAAGTCTGGGGGTCATTAGACCAAAAGGAGGAACATATCAATGGCTAAATACGAAATTCTTTATATCATTCGTCCAAACATTGAAGAAGAAGCTAAAAACGCTTTGGTAGCACGTTTTGACTCTATTTTGACTGACAACGGTGCAACTGTTGTTGAATCAAAATCTTGGGAAAAACGTCGTCTTGCATACGAAATCAAAGATTTCCGTGAAGGACTTTACCACATCGTTAACGTTGAAGCAAACGACGATGCAGCTCTTAAAGAGTTTGACCGTCTTTCAAAAATCAACGCTGACATTCTTCGTCACATGATCGTCAAAACTGACGCGTAAGAAGGTAAACTATGATTAACAATGTTGTACTTGTAGGGCGTATGACACGTGACGCTGAGTTGCGTTATACCCCATCAAATGTAGCAGTTGCGACTTTTACTCTTGCAGTAAACCGTACATTTAAGAGTCAAAATGGCGAACGTGAGGCTGATTTTATCAATGTCGTTATGTGGCGCCAACAGGCTGAAAACCTTGCTAACTGGGCTAAAAAAGGCTCACTTATCGGGGTGACAGGTCGTATCCAGACTCGTAGTTACGATAACCAGCAAGGACAACGTGTCTACGTGACAGAGGTCGTGGCTGAGAATTTCCAAATGTTGGAAAGCCGTAGTGTGCGTGAAGGTCATACAGGTGGAGCCTACTCTGCCCCAACTGCAAACTATTCAGCACCTACAAATTCAGTACCAGACTTTTCACGTGATGAAAATCCATTTGGAGCAACAAATCCATTGGATATTTCAGATGATGATTTACCATTCTAATGGACAACTAAAATTATAAAGGAGAAAAAACATGGCTCAACAACGTCGTGGCGGATTCAAACGCCGTAAAAAAGTTGATTACATCGCAGCAAACAAAATTGAATATGTTGATTACAAAGATACTGAGCTTCTTAGCCGTTTCGTTTCAGAACGTGGGAAAATCCTTCCACGTCGTGTAACAGGAACTTCAGCTAAAAACCAACGTAAAGTAACAACAGCTATCAAACGCGCTCGCGTAATGGCTTTGATGCCTTTCGTAAACGAAGATTAAAAAAGAGGTCCGGGTGGACCTCTTTTTCATGAGCTTGGAAACAAGAAAGCGAATTAAGACCCGGGTGGGTCTTTTTTTCAGGTTCAGTGAACCTCTTTTTCATGAGCTTGGAAACAAGAAAGCGAATTAAGACCCGGGTGGGTCTTTTTTTCAGGTTCAGTGAACCTCTTTTTCATGAGCTTGAAAACAAGAAAGCGAATTAAGACCCGGGTGGGTCTTTTTTCACGAGATAGTTTTTTTCTGACCTTGGCGTGCTATAATGGTAATAAAAAGAGTAAAGGTGGGTAAGTCAAAGATGAATTGTACGATTAGAAATATGATTAAGTCTGATATTGAATCCTTATCTCATGGATTTATGAATCAAGGTTGGCCTGGTAGAGAGGAAATTTTGGCTAGATATTTTCTGGAACAGGAAAGTGGGGAGAGAGAAGTCTTAGTTGCAGAGATTGATGGTGCTGTAGCGGGCTACGTTACCATTTTGCCCTCTGCTAAACATGGTCCTTTTGCAGAAGTCTATCCAGAATTATCAGATTTTAATGTGTTTGAGCCTTTTCGAAATCAAGGGATTGGGAATCAACTGCTAGAAGAAGCAGAAAAACGAGTCAAGTTTGTTTCGAGTAAGGTCACTCTTGGTGTAGGTTTGCACTTAGGCTATGGCCCTGCCCAGAGATTGTATATCAGACGGGGCTACATTCCAGATGGGACAGGTGTCTGGTATCGAAATCAACCCTTGGAAATGAATGCAACTAGCCAAAATAATGATGATTTGGTTTTGTATCTAGTAAAGGAATTCGGATAAGAGACAAGGATTTTATTGGGGATGTGGGATTTAGCTACTTTATGGTATAATGGAAAGAGTTAGATTGAAAGAGGTAGTGATATGGATGCGAAATTAAGATACAAGGCAAAAAAGATTAAGATTGTCTTTTTTGATATTGATGATACATTGAGAAATTCCAAGACAGGTTTTATTCCAGCTTCAATCCCAACTGTTTTTAAGCAATTACGTGAGAAAGGAATTTTGACGGGTATTGCTTCTGGACGAGGGATTTTTGGTGTCGTTCCTGAGATTCGTGAACTCAAGCCTGACTTTTTTGTGACTTTAAATGGGGCCTACATCGAAGATAAAAAAGGTCAAATCATTTATCAACATCAGATTGAGAAGTCAGATGTTGAGGAGTATATCTCTTGGGCCAAGCAAGAGGGAATTGAGTATGGTTTGGTTGGGAGTCATGATGCCAAGTTGTCGACTCGCACCGATATGATTAGTGAGGCTATCAATCCAATTTATCCCGACTTAGATGTAGACCCAGATTTCCATGAAAAAGAAGATATCTATCAAATGTGGACTTTTGAAGATAAAGGAGATGACTTGCACTTGCCTGACAGTCTCTCAGACAAACTTCGCATGGTTCGTTGGCATGAGCATTCGTCTGATATTGTGCCGATTTCAGGCTCCAAAGCGACAGGTGTGGAAAAGGTTGTGGAACACCTTGGCTTGAAACCAGAGAACGTCATGGTCTTTGGAGATGGCCTCAACGACTTGGAACTCTTTGATTATGCTGGAATCAGCATCGCCATGGGAATTTCTCATGATAAAATCAAAGAAAAAGCAGATTATATTACAAAAACATTAGAAGAAGATGGCATTTTTGATGCCTTAGAAGGATTTGGTATGGTAGAAAAAGAATTGCATTTCCCACAAGTAGACATTGAAACAGTAGAAGGTCCGTTGGCGACTATTAAGACCAATCACGGAGACTTGCGTATCAAGCTTTTCCCTGAACATGCTCCTAAAACAGTGGCTAACTTTGTAGCTCTTTCAAAAGATGGCTACTATGATGGTGTCATTTTCCATCGTATTATCAAGGATTTTATGATTCAAGGTGGAGACCCAACTGGAACTGGTATGGGTGGCGAGTCAATCTATGGTGAATCATTTGAGGATGAGTTCTCAGAAGAACTTTACAATATCCGTGGTGCTCTTTCTATGGCCAATGCTGGTCCAAATACCAATGGCAGCCAGTTCTTTATCGTGCAAAATCAACATCTGCCTTATTCTAAGAAAGAAATTGCTCGTGGAGGTTGGCCAGAACCGATCGCAGAAATCTATGCCAAACAAGGTGGAACCCCTCACCTAGACCGCCGTCACACGGTTTTTGGACAGTTAGCTGATGAAGTTTCTTATGCTGTCTTGGATGAAATTGCTGCTGTTGAGACAGGGGCCATGGACAAGCCAGTTGAAGATGTTGTGATTGAAACAATTGAAATCGAGGACTAAGATGAAAATCGGTGATAAGCTAAAGGGGCGTATTACAGGGATTCAGCCCTATGGTGCCTTTGTTGAGCTAGAGACGGGTGATACGGGGCTGATTCACATTTCAGAGATTCGGACAGGCTTTATTGAAAATATCCAAGAAGCCTTGAAAGTCGATGAAGAGGTTCAGGTTCAGGTAGTGGATTTAGATGAATTTACAGGGAAAGCCAGCCTTTCTATCCGCACTTTGGAGGAAGAAAAACACCAGTTTCCGAGACGGAGACGCTTTTCAAGCGACCGTTTTAACTACGGCTTCGCACCTCTCAAACGAATGATGCCAATTTGGACCAAGGAAGCCCTTCAACATTTGAAGAAGCAGAAGAATTAGTTAGAAATCTGTATTCTTTGTAATGTTAATATAAATTTGCTATAATAAGACCATGGAAGAAGAACAATTATTAAAATCAGGGGAGCGCATTAACCAGCTCTTTTCGACAGATATCAAAATCATTCAAAATAGAGAGGTTTTTAGCTATTCGGTGGATAGTGTTCTCTTGTCACGTTTTCCACGTTTTCCTAAAAAGGGTTTGATAGTGGATTTTTGCGCTGGAAATGGAGCAGTGGGGTTATTTGCTAGCACTCGGACTCAGGCACAGATTTTGGCTGTTGAGATTCAGGAGCGTTTGGCGGATATGGCTGAACGCTCTGTCCGTTTGAATTCTTTGGAAGAGCAGATGCAGGTCATCTGTGATGATTTGAAAAATATGCCTGCTTACATTCAGGGAAGTAAGGTGGATATGATTTTGTGTAATCCGCCCTATTTCAAGGTGGATCCTCATTCCAACTTGAACGAGAGTGAACATTATCTTTTGGCGCGCCATGAAATCACGACTAATTTGGAAGAAATCTGTCGTAGTGCCCAAAGTATTCTCAAGTCTAATGGACGGTTGGCTATGGTTCATCGTCCTGATCGACTTTTAGATATCTTGGATAGCTTACAACGGCATAATTTAGCCCCTAAGCGCCTGCAATTTGTCTATCCAAAAAGAGAAAAGGAAGCCAATATGCTTTTGATTGAGGCTATCAAGGATGGCTCAACAAGTGGCTTTAAGGTCTTGCCTCCTTTAATTGTCCACAATGATGACGGCTCTTATACGCCGGAACTCGAAGAGATTTATTATGGATCATAAGGCTTATATGTACGTGCTGGAGTGTCGTGATGGATCCTACTATACAGGCTATACGACTGATGTGAGAAGACGCCTCGCTGTCCACAATAGTGGGAAGGGAGCCAAATACACACGAGCACGCTTGCCAGTCAAACTCATCTATGCTCAAGGTTTTGCCAGTAAGGAAGAAGCCATGTCGGCAGAAGCCCTTCTCAAGCGTAAGAAGCGACCGCAGAAGGAGCAATTTTTATCTGAAAATCAAGATAGAAATTTACTCAGTTATTTTGAAGAGTAGTGGGGAGTCCTTTGACTCCTCTTACTTTTGTCAAAAAGCGAAAAAAATGCTACAATAAAGAGAATAAACAAAATGAGGTATTATCATGTCTAAGATTCTAGTATTTGGTCACCAAAATCCAGACTCAGATGCCATCGGGTCATCTGTAGCTTTTGCCTACCTTGCAAAAGAAGCTTACGGTTTGGATACGGAAACTGTAGCCCTTGGAACTCCAAATGAAGAAACAGCCTTTGTCTTGAACTATTTTGGTGTGGAAGCACCGCGTGTTATCACTTCTGCTAAAGCAGAAGGCGCAGAGCAAGTTATCCTGACTGACCACAATGAATTCCAACAATCTGTATCAGATATCGCTGAAGTAGAAGTTTATGGTGTTGTAGACCACCACCGCGTGGCTAACTTTGAAACTGCAAGCCCACTTTACATGCGTTTGGAGCCAGTTGGATCAGCGTCTTCAATCGTTTACCGTATGTTCAAAGAACATGGTGTAGCTGTGCCTAAAGAGATTGCAGGTTTGATGCTTTCAGGTCTGATTTCAGATACCCTTCTTTTGAAATCACCAACAACACACCCAACGGATAAAGTGATTGCTCCTGAATTGGCTGAATTGGCTGGTGTGAACTTGGAAGAATATGGTTTGGCTATGTTGAAAGCTGGTACCAACTTGGCTAGCAAATCTGCTGAAGAATTGATTGACATCGATGCTAAAACTTTTGAATTGAACGGAAATAATGTCCGTGTTGCTCAAGTAAACACAGTTGATATCGCTGAAGTTTTGGAGCGTCAAGCAGAAATCGAAGCTGCAATGCAAGCTGCTAACGCAGCAAATGGTTATTCTGACTTTGTCTTGATGATTACAGATATCGTCAACTCAAACTCAGAAATCTTGGCTCTTGGTGCCAATATGGATAAGGTTGAAGCAGCCTTCAACTTCAAACTTGAAAACAATCATGCCTTCCTTGCTGGTGCTGTTTCACGTAAGAAACAAGTGGTACCTCAATTGACTGAAAGCTTTAATGCTTAAGATTTTGGGTTTCAGTTCAAAATCGGAAAGTCTAGTTTGACTTATATCGAAAGGAGTTTCGGCTCCTTTTTTTCTAGGAGTGAAGCATGTTAGAAAATGGCGATTTGATACTCAATGAAAATCAAAGAGCAAACTAGGAAGCTATCCGTAAGCTGTACTTGAGTACGGTAAGGCAACGCTGACGTGGTTTGAAGAGATTTTCGAAGAGTATGATTTTTGTGAGAGATGAGTCAGATATGGGACAGGCCATCCAGGCTTCCACAGGCAACTATAACCATGTTGCCATTTGTTTGGATGGGATGATTTACCACGCTAGTGGACAGGCTGGTGTGGTCTGTCAAGAACCTGCAGACTTCTTTGAGTCCAATCATTTGTACGACCTCTATGTCTACTCAGAAATGGATATCCAGTCTGTGAAGGAAAAAGATTGCAAACATCTGGAAGCTCCTTATAATGCTTCTTTCTATACAGATGGACATGGTTTCTACTGTTCCCAGTATATGGCAGAAATTTTCCCCATTTTTGAAACTATTCCTATGAAATTTGGAGATGGGAAGCAGGACATTAGTGATTTTTGGAGAGAATATTACAGAGAACTAGGCCTGCCTGTTCCTATGAATCAAGCTGGGACCACTCCTAGTCAGTTGGCAGCATCGCCTCTGTTAGAATGTAAAGAAAGGAATCTTCATGATTCAGATTTTTAATCCATCTCGTTTGACGAGACAGCCTTTTTTTGGAGAATTGATCCGCTATCTGGACCAGCATGAGGATGTGATTTTGCGGGAAATTAAGGCTCAATTTCCAGATCTAGCAGTTGATAAACGCATGGAAGAATATATAAAGGCTGGCTTGATTCTACGAGAAAATAAGCGTTATTACCTCAATCTTCCTATGCTTGAGTCACTTGATAGTCTCGAACTGGATCAAGAGATTTTTGTCAGCGAAGATAGTCCGACCTATCAAGCTTTGTTGCAGAAGAGTTTTGAGACAGAATTACGAAATCAAACCAATGCCGCTATTTTAGTTGAAAAGACGGACTTTGCGAGATCAAAAATGACCCTGTCCAATTATTTCTACAAGGTCAAACATCAGTATCCTTTGACAGAAAAACAGCAGGAGCTCTATGACATTTTGGGAGATGTCAATCCTGAGTATGCTCTCAAATATATGACGACTTTTTTGTTGAAATTTCTCAAAAAAGACCAGCTTATGCAGAAACGCCGTGACATCTTTGTGGACAGTTTAGTTGTCCTAGGTTATATTGTCCAAAATGAAGATGGAAAGTATGAGTTGGCTATCGATTTTGATAAGGAAAGATTAACTTTCTACTTGGCGTGATTTCTTGTTTCTGAGCACATTGTTTGACTTTCCTTAGTATTCGGTATAAACTATATGTAACCGGTAACACATATCGGAATAAAACTAAAGGAGACAATCATATGTCACTTGAAAACAAATTGGAACAAGCAACAGGCGCTATCAAAGAAGGATTTGGTAAGGTTACTGGGGATAGCAAAACTGAAGCAGAAGGTGCTGTAGAAAAGACAGTTGCTAAGGCAAAAGAAGTAGTTGAAGATGCTAAAGGTGCTGTAGAAGGTGCCGTTGAAGGCTTGAAAAACGCTTTTAAATAAAGATAGAAAAAATCAAGGGTTTCATTTCCCTTGATTTTTCTATCTTATAAATAATTTTCTGCGACGGCTGCATCTCCTGGATAGGTTTCTTTCTTTCCTTGAACGATTTGGTAGCAATCTGCTCCCTTACCAGCAATAATAACTGCATCTAATTCGTGATTTGTGATAGCCATAGCTGCCTTGATGGCTTCTTGGCGATCCGCAATTTTTTCAACAGGATGATTGATATAGCTACTAATTTCATCCGCAATGGCCATTGGGTCTTCATAGTTGGGGTCATCAGCAGTTAGAAAGACTTGAATCTCAGGGTGTTGATTGAGGAGGAGGCCAAAGTCCTTACGACGACTTTCTCCCTTATTTCCTGTAGAACCTAGAACCAGAGCAATTTTTCCAGTTTGATGAGTCTCTACAACCTTGATTAGTTTTTTGAGACTGTCCCCATTGTGGGCGTAGTCGATGAAGACCTTGGCTCCATTTTTCTGAGTGAGGACTTCCATACGGCCAGGAACGCGGGTTGCAGCAATTCCTTTTTTGATGTCCTCAAGACTAGCTCCGAGACGGAGACAAGCAAGTCCAGCAGCAACTGCATTTTCTTGGTTGAAGTGGCCAATTAACTGGATGTCATAAACACCAGAGAGTTTACCTGTAGCTGAAAAGCTAAAGGCTTTGGAATTCTCGATTTGGTTATCAGACTGGCTACCGTAGAAATCATGGTCTTGATCTTCCACCTGTTCTTTTAGTACAGAGAAGTGGTCCATGTCACTGTTAATGATGACTGCTCGGCTATTTTCCATCAAGAGACGCTTGTGGTAGAAGTAGTCTTCAAAGCTAGGGTGTTCAATCGGGCCGATATGGTCTGGGCTGATATTGAGGAAAACTCCCACATCAAAGGTTAGACCATAGACACGTTTGACCAGATAGGCTTGACTGGAGACTTCCATGATGAGGTGGGTGCGGTCATTTTGCACAGCTTGATGCATCATGTCAAAGAGGTCGATGCTCTCAGGGGTTGTCAATGCAGACTTAAAGAAAGTCTTGCCATCTAGAGTTGTATTCATAGTCGAGAGCATAGCAGGTCGGTGCCCTTGAGATAAGATGTTGTAAGCGAAATAGGCTGCTGTTGTCTTACCCTTAGTACCAGTAAAGGCAAGGAGTTTGAGTTTTTCCTGTGGGTTTCCATAAAATTCCATAGCAATCAAACTCATGGCTTTCTTGATATCGCTGACGATAATGGCAGGAATACCAACTTCATAGTCCTTTTCAGCCACATACCAATCGAGACCTTGAGAGATTGCAGAAAGAAGAAATTCCTTTTTAAAGGCAGCACCCTTGACGAAAAAGAGGCTCTTTTCTTTAGCCTTGCGGCTGTCATAGCAGATGGTGTCAAATACGACATGGCTGTAGTTGTAGTGATAATGTCCTTGGTCGATAATCTCACGGAAGAGACCATCTTTCTTTAATATATCTAATACGGTTTCAATCTTAATCATACTTTCTATTGTAAACCGAAAGTCGTAAATTTACAAGTAACAAGGAAAAGTTTATAATGGAAGATAAGGAACTTTTTCCTAGTTATCAAAATTGAATGAGGAATCTATGTCGCACGAAAACAATCACCAGCAGGCCCAGATGTTACGGGGGACTGCTTGGCTAACGGCTAGTAATTTTATCAGTCGCCTACTCGGGGCTATTTATATTATCCCTTGGTATATCTGGATGGGATCTTATGCAGCTACGGCCAATGGTCTTTTTACCATGGGCTACAATATCTATGCCTGGTTTTTGCTGGTTTCAACAGCAGGGATTCCAGTTGCGGTGGCCAAGCAAGTTGCCAAGTACAATACCATGCGAGAAGAAGAGCATAGCTTTGCCCTGATTCGGAGCTTTTTGGGCTTTATGACAGGACTAGGTTTGGTTTTTGCTTTAATCTTGTATGTCTTTGCTCCTTGGCTAGCAGATTTGTCTGGCGTGGGCAAAGACTTGATCCCAATCATGCAAAGCTTGGCTTGGGGAGTCTTGATTTTCCCATCTATGAGTGTTATCCGAGGATTTTTCCAAGGGATGAATAACCTGAAACCTTATGCCATGAGCCAAATCGCTGAGCAGGTCATTCGTGTTATCTGGATGCTTCTAGCAACCTTTATCATTATGAAGCTCGGTTCAGGAGATTATCTAGCAGCGGTTACCCAATCCACCTTTGCTGCTTTTGTGGGAATGGTAGCTAGTTTTGCAGTCTTGCTTTATTTCCTTTATAAGGAAGGATTGCTCCAAAAAGTTTTTGAAACTCGAGATAAGATTGATAGTAAGAGTCTTTTGGTTGATACGATTAAGGAAGCTATTCCTTTTATCTTGACTGGTTCGGCTATTCAGCTTTTCCAAATCTTGGACCAAAATACCTTTATCAATAGCATGAAGTGGTTTACCAACTATAGTAATGAAGACTTAATTGTCATGTTTTCTTATTTTTCTGCCAATCCAAATAAAATTACTATGATTTTGATTTCTGTTGGGGTTTCGATTGGGAGTGTCGGTTTGCCGCTTTTGACTGAAAACTATGTCAAGGGAGACTTGAAGGCGGCTTCTCGTCTGGTTCAGGACAGCATTACCATGCTTTTCTTATTCCTGCTACCAGCAACGGTTGGAGTGGTTATGGTAGGGGAACCTCTTTATACAGTCTTCTATGGCAAGCCAGATAGTTTGGCTATGGGCTTGTTTGTCTTTGCGGTTTTGCAGTCTACTATTTTAGGCTTGTACATGGTCTTGTCTCCAATGCTTCAGGCCATGTTCCACAATCGCAAGGCAGTTCTCTATTTTATCTATGGTTCTATTGCCAAGCTAGTTTTGCAACTTCCAACCATCGCTCTCTTCCATAGTTACGGACCCTTGATTTCCACTACAATCGGTCTCATTATTCCTAATGTCTTGATGTATCGGGACATTTGTCAAGTAACTGGTGTTAAGCGTAAGGTGATTTTGAAGAGAACCATTTTAATCAGTTTGTTAACTCTTTTCATGTTTCTAGTAGTTGGGACATTGCAGTGGATTTTAGGATTTGTCTTCCAACCAAGTGGACGTTTGTGGAGTTTCCTATACGTAGCCCTTGTTGGTGCCATGGGTGGCGGTGTTTATGGATTCTTGAGTCTCCGTACCCGTTTATTGGATAAGGTGATTGGAAAAGCCCAAGCAGATCGCTTACGAATCAAATTAAAGTTAACTTAAAAAACATTTATAAATAAAAGGGATAATTTGAACATTTCTATCGTGAAATGCTTAAATTATTCTCTTTTTTATTAATTTGTAGAATAATAGATAAAGTTTGTAGATGGTAATTTTATTTTTCTTAAATTTTACTTAAAAAACTATTGACTAAATAAAACTCAAGTTGTATAATAAGACAAATATTTAAATCAGGAGGTTCTGGAGATGAAAAAGTCTAAGGCCAAGTATGCAACACTTGCAGGTGTCGTGTTAAGTGCAGGTATTTTGTTAAGTGCCTGTGGAAATTCTAGCACAGGGTCAAAAACATATAATTATGTCTATGCTAGTGATCCATCTAGTTTTAATTATTTAGCAGAAAATCGTGCGACAACTAATGATATTATCACTAATCTAGTTGATGGTCTCATGGAAAATGATCAATATGGGAATTATGTTCCATCCTTGGCAGAGGATTGGAGTGTTTCTAAGGACGGTTTGACTTATACCTACAAACTTCGTAAGGAAGCGAAATGGTATACCTCTGAAGGTGAAGAATATGCCCCAGTAACTGCCAAAGACTTCGTAACTGGTCTTCAGTATGCTGCTGATAAAAAATCAGAAGCCTTGTACCTAGTACAAGAATCCGTTGTAGGTTTGGATGACTACATTAACGGTAAAACGAAAGACTTTTCAACTGTAGGTGTAAAGGCTATTGACGACCAAACGGTTCAATATACTTTGACTCGCCCAGAACCTTACTGGAATTCAAAAACAACTTCAACAATTCTCTTTCCTCTTAATGCGGATTTCTTGAAATCTAAAGGGGATGATTTTGGCAAGGTGGATCCATCTAGCATTTTGTACAATGGTCCTTTCTTAATGAAATCCTTTGTTTCAAAATCTGTTATTGAATTCAAGAAAAATCCGAATTACTGGGATGCCAAGAATGTCTTTGTAGATGATGTGAAATTGGCTTACTTTGATGGTAGTGATCAAGATGCACTAGCACGTAACTTTGTGGAGGGTGCCTATAGTTATGCTCGTCTCTATCCAAATAGCTCAAGTTTTGAAGGGATTAAAGAGAAGAACAAGGACAATATCGTATATAGTCTTCAAGATGCGACATCTTATTTCTTAAACTTTAACTTAGATAGAAAATCTTATAAATTCACTGCTAAGACGAGTGATGCTGAAAAGAAATCGACTCAAGAAGCCGTTCTTAATAAGAACTTCCGTCAAGCTATTAACTTTGCCTATGACCGTACAGCCTATGGTGCTCAATCTCAAGGTGAAGATGGTGCTACTAAGATTTTACGTAATTTGGTTGTTCCACCAAACTTCGTAAGTATCAACGGAAAAGACTTTGGTGAAGTAGTAGCCTCTAAGATGGTCAATTATGGTAAAGAATGGCAAGGAATCAACTTTGCTGATGCTCAAGATCCATACTACAATCCAGAAAAAGCCAAGGCTAAATTTGCCGAAGCTAAGAAAGAACTCCAAGCTAAAGGAGTCCAATTCCCTATCCACTTAGATAAATCTGTAGATTTGACCAATAAGGCAGAAATTCAAGGAATTAATTCCATGAAACAATCGATTGAATCTGTCTTGGGGGCTGATAATGTTGTGATTGATGTTCACCAACTCTCTACTGAAGACTTTGATAATACAAGCTATTTGGCTCAGACTGCAGCTCAGAAAGATTACGATTTATACAATGGTGGTTGGAGTGCAGACTACCAAGACCCATCAAGTTATCTTGAAATCTTTAATGTGAAAAGTGGTGGAGTTCTACAAAACTTAGGTCTAGAGCCTGGAGAAGTAAATGACAAGGCTAAGGCAGTTGGACTAGATACTTACACTCAGATGTTAGAAGATGCTAATAAAGAGCAAGATCCAGCAAAACGTTATGAAAAATACGCTGAGGCTCAAGCTTGGTTGGTAGATAGCTCACTAGCAATTCCAAACGTATCACTTGGTGGTACACCAACTTTGAGAAAAACAGTTCCTTTCTCTAGCCCATTCTCATTGGCGGGTAATAAAGGGGTCGAATCATACAAGTATCTCAAATTACAAGATAAGACAGTCACAAAAGACGAGTATGAAAAAGCCAAAGAAAAATGGATGAAGGAAAAAGAAGAGTCCAATAAAAAAGCCCAAGAAGAATTGGCAAAACATGTCAAATAAGGATTTTTCAAGAAAAAACGATGGTTTCGAAAGAAGCTGTCGTTTTTTATATAGTTTGAAACTATAACTAGCTCTTGAAAAGAAGAAAATGAGTTGATGAAAATAAGTGGTACAATAGTTACTATAGATTTGGAGGAATTGTATGAGCAAGGAATTACACATTAACACAATTTTAGCCCAGGCGGGTATTAAGTCAGACGAAGCGACAGGAGCCTTGGTGACACCGCTTCATTTTTCAACGACCTATCAGCATCCAGAGTTTGGTCAATCTACTGGATTTGACTATACGCGCACCAAAAACCCAACTCGTAGTAAGGCGGAAGAAGTCTTGGCGGCTATTGAGTCAGCAGACTATGCTCTAGCGACTAGCTCAGGGATGTCAGCTATTGTACTGGCCTTTAGCGTCTTTCCAGTAGGAAGTAAGGTCTTGGCAGTGCGTGATCTTTACGGTGGTTCTTTCCGCTGGTTCAATCAAGTGGAGCAGGAAGGTCGTTTCCATTTCACCTATGCCAATACAGAAGAAGAGTTGATTGCCGAGTTGGAAAAGGATGTGGATGTTCTTTATATAGAAACCCCAACCAACCCTTTGATGTTGGAATTTGATATCGAAAAACTAGCAAAATTGGCTCATGCTAAGGGTGCCAAAGTGGTGGTGGACAATACCTTCTACAGCCCTATCTATCAACGCCCGATTGAAGATGGAGCAGATATCGTTCTGCATTCAGCAACCAAATATCTAGCAGGCCACAATGATGTCTTGGCTGGTGTGGTTGTGACCAATAGTTTAGAACTATACGAGAAACTCTTTTACAATCTCAATACGACAGGGGCAGTCTTGTCGCCATTTGACAGTTATCAATTGATTCGTGGTCTCAAGACCTTGTCTCTTCGTATGGAGCGCTCAACAGCCAATGCTCAAGAAGTGGTCGCCTTTTTGAAGGATTCTCCAGCAGTTAAGGAAGTTCTCTATACGGGTCGTGGAGGCATGATTTCCTTTAAAGTAGCGGATGAAACACGCATTCCTCACATTTTAAACAGCCTCAAGGTCTTCTCTTTTGCGGAAAGTTTGGGTGGAGTGGAAAGTCTCATTACCTATCCAACGACCCAAACCCACGCTGATATTCCAGCAGAAGTGCGCCATTCTTATGGTTTGACAGATGACCTCTTGCGCTTGTCAATTGGGATTGAGGATGCTAGAGATTTAATTGCAGATTTGCGCCAAGCCTTAGAAGGATAAGAAAAAGATGGGAAAATATGATTTTACAAGCCTGCCCAATCGTTTAGGGTACCATACTTATAAATGGAAAGAGACGGAGACGGATAGTGAAGTCCTACCAGCTTGGATAGCGGATATGGACTTTGTAGTCTTGCCTGAAATCCGCCAAGCTGTGCAAACTTACGCTGACCAGCTGGTTTATGGTTATACCTATGCCAGTGAAGAGTTAATTCACGAAGTTCAAAAGTGGGAAGCTACACAACACGGTTACCACTTTGATAAAGAGGCCCTTGTCTTTATCGAGGGTGTGGTACCAGCCATCTCAACAGCTATTCAAGCCTTTACAAAAGAAGGTGAAGCGGTTCTGATTAACACACCTGTCTATCCACCCTTTGCTCGCAGTGTCAAGTTGAACAACCGTAGATTGATTACCAATTCTTTGGTGGAAAAGGATGGTTTGTTTGAGATTGACTTTGATCAACTTGAAAAGGATTTGGTGGAAGAGGAGGTCAAACTTTATATTCTCTGCAATCCTCACAATCCTGGTGGACGTGTGTGGGAAAAAGAAGTCTTGGAAAAAATTGGCCAACTATGCCAAAAACACGGTGTTTTCTTGGTTGCAGATGAGATTCACCAAGATTTGACCCTCTTTGGTCACAAGCACCATTCCTTCAATACCATCAATCCTGCCTTCAAAGAATTTGCTATCGTCTTGAGTAGTGCCACTAAAACCTTTAATATTGCTGGAACAAAAAATTCCTATGCAGTTATTGAAAATCCTAAGTTGAGACTGGCTTACCAGAAACGCCAGTTGGCCAATAACCAGCATGAAATTTCAGGCTTGGGTTATTTGGCGACAGAAGCTGCCTATCGATACGGTAAAGATTGGTTAGAGGAACTCAAGCAAGTCTTTGAAGACCATATTAATTATGTGGTGGATTTATTTGGAAAAGAGACTAAAATCAAAGTCATGAAACCGCAAGGAACCTACTTGATTTGGCTTGATTTTTCAGCCTATGACCTGACTGATGAAAAATTACAAGAGCTGTTGAGAAATGAAGCCAAGGTTATCCTAAACCGTGGTTTGGATTTTGGGGAGGAAGGAAGTCTCCATGCCCGCCTCAATGTAGCCATGCCTAAATCCCTGCTGCAAGAAGTTTGTCAGAGGATTGTGACAACTTTTGCTAAACTTTAAAAATCCAGCCTTCTAGGAGAAAAGTCTTCCTAGGAGGCTATTTTCGTAGGGAATATGGTATAATGAAAAGATAAGGTACAGGTAAAAATATGGCTAAATTGATTCCCGGGAAAATCCGTATCGAAGGCGTTGCCCTTTATGAAACTGGTAAAGTTGATATCATCAAGGAAAAGAATAATCGGCTCTACGCTCGCGTTGCAGAAGAAGAACTGCGCTATAGTTTAGAGGATGATTTGGTTTTTTGTGCTTGCGATTTTTTCCAAAAGAGGGGTTACTGTGTGCATTTGGCAGCGTTGGAGCATTTTCTAAAAAATGATGAGCGTGGTCAGGAAATCTTGCAGAGTCTGGAAGATGGTCATGAGAAAAAAGAAGCCGTTGAAACCAAGGTGACCTTGGGTGGCAAGTTTTTGGATCGAATCTTGTCTCCAAAATCAGACCGAACCTATGAATTATCGGCTGTGGGGCAGGTGGAAGCAGGAACCAATCATATCTTGTGGACCCTGAGAATCGGGCAAGTCAATAGTCAAAAATACTATGTCATTCGGGATATTCTACTCTTTTTAAAAGTTGTCGAGCAGAGAAAGTCGTATATGATTGGCAAGGTCTATGAGGAGTCCTTGTCTTGGGAATCCTTTGATGAGGCTAGCCAAGAGCTTCTGACTTTCTTGCGTGGACTGATGGAGGAAGGACAGGCTCCAGCCCTCTTTTTCCAAAATCAAGGTCGGCACCTCTTTTTCCCTCTGACCTTTTTTGAGCAGGGTGTGAATTTACTGATGACCTTGCCCCATTTTCAATTTGACCATCAAGTGGATAGTTATCAGGTTTTCTTTTTTCAGGATATGCATGCTGATGCTAATTTATTTGCCTTTACAGTAACAGAATACTCGGATTATTTTGAAATGGAAATCAGCGAGAGTCCACGGGTCAATGCCTTTTATCAGGGAGCTGTGCTTTTCCATAAAGGTCAGGTTTATTTTCTAACAGACCAGCAGATGCGTCTTCTCAAGGAAATCAAAGCGCTGCCTTTGGATCAGCATGGAAAGAAATACTTGCAATTTGATAGTAGTGATCGAGATAAGTTGGCTTCTTGTTTAACTCTTTTTAGCCAAATGGGGACCGTTTCAGCTCCAGAACGCTTACAAATCAAAACTTTTGCGCCCTCTTTTTACTTTGATAGGGAAGAGGATAATCGGATTCGTTTAGAAATTCAATTTGATTATGGAAATAGACAGGTATCTAGCAGACAAGAGCTAGAAGAATTACCATTTTCTAGTGATGCTGACTTAGAAGAAAGAGTTTTCCAAGTCTGTTTGTTAGCTGGTTTTGAAGCAGATTTTCAATCCTGGCGTCAGGCCCTAAAAGCGGAGTCTGTTTATCATTTCTTCCACGAAATCATTCCAGTATTTGAAAAACTCGGGAATGTTAACCTATCAGACAAGCTAGAAGAGCTTTATAGCCTAGCAAGTCCTCAGGTGCAGATTGCCTCCAAGGGAGGTCTCTTAGAAATCCAGTTTGATTTTCAGGATATTGCTCAAGAGGAAATTGATCAAGCCATGCAGGCCTTGGTTGCCAACAAGGATTTTTACATTGATTCGTCCAATCAAGTCTACTTTTTTGATGAAGAAACCAAGAAAATTCGCCAAAATCTACAGGAACTAGGACAATTTGAATTAAAAGATGGCTCCTTGCAGACTCGAAAATCCTTGGCCTACAGTTTAGCTCATCTTTTTGAAGGGCGTGACCGTGTTTCTTTTTCACAAGAATTCCAGAATCTCGCTCAGGATTTGACGCATCCAGAGGATTTTCCTCGACAGGCAACTCAGGTTAAGGCTGATTTACGAGATTATCAGGAAAAAGGAATCGGCTGGCTGCAAATGCTCCATCATTATGGTTTTGGTGGGATTTTGGCTGATGATATGGGACTTGGTAAAACCCTGCAGACCATTGCTTTTTTGACCAGTCAAGTGACAAAAGAAAGTCGGGTTTTGATTTTAGCACCGTCAGGTTTAATCTACAACTGGGTAGATGAGTTTCAGAAATTTGCTCCACAGTTGGATGTGGCTGTTGTTCATGGTTTGAAATCTGGTCGTGAAGAGATTCTTATCGAGAGCCATCAAATCTATGTGACGAGTTATGCTACCTTCCGTCAGGACAGTGATCTTTATCAGGGGATGGCCTTTGACTTCCTTTTCTTAGATGAGGCTCAGGTCATGAAAAATGCCCAGACTAAGATCGCTCAGACCTTGAGACAGTTTGTAGTGCCGTCGGTCTTTGCCTTGTCAGGGACTCCAATTGAAAACCATCTAGGTGAGCTGTGGTCTATTTTCCAAATCGTCATGCCAGGACTCTTGCCAAGCAAGAAAGAATTTATGAAATTACCAGCTGAGCGCGTGGCTCAGTTTATCAAGCCTTTTGTTATGAGGCGAAAGAAAGAAGAAGTTCTGACTGAATTACCAGACTTGATTGAAGTGGTTTATAAGAATGAATTGGAAGACCAGCAAAAGGCTATTTACCTAGCCCAGTTACAACAGATGAGAGATCGTCTGGAGCAAGTGTCGGATCAGGAATTTCAGCGAAGTCGAGTGGAAATTTTGTCTGGTCTGATGCGCTTGCGCCAAATCTGTGACACTCCTGCCCTCTTTATGGAAGATTATCAGGGAGCCAGTGGCAAACTGGATAGTCTCCGAGACCTGCTGGTACAGGTGGCAGACGGTGGACACCGTGTCTTGATTTTCTCTCAGTTCAAGGGAATGTTGGAAAAAATTGAACAAGAACTGCCAGACTTGGGCTTGACTTCCTTTAAAATCACAGGTTCGACACCAGCCAAGGAAAGACAAGACATGACCAAGGCCTTTAACCAAGGGGAACGAGATGCCTTTCTGATTTCCCTCAAGGCAGGTGGGGTCGGTCTGAACCTGACAGGTGCAGATACAGTGATCTTGGTTGACCTTTGGTGGAATCCTGCGGTGGAAGCGCAAGCCATTGGCCGTGCCCATCGGATGGGTCAGGAAGAAACGGTTGAGGTCTATCGCTTGGTAACTAAAGGAACTATCGAAGAAAAAATTCAGGAACTACAAGAACAGAAGAAACATTTGGTGTCACAAGTATTGGACGGAACAGAGTCACGTGGCAGCCTGACCCTAGCAGAAATTAGAGAAATTTTGGGAATTTCTGAAGTCAGCACTTGAAAAATCAAGACAATACGCTATAATGAAGTGTTGAAAGGAAATAGAAAATGAAACAAGAACGATTTCCATTGGTGTCAGATGACGAGGTCATGTTGACTGAAATGCCAGTCATGAATCTCTATGATGAGTCTGATCTAATCAGTAATATCAAGGGTGAGTATCGAGATAAAAATTATTTAGAATGGGTCCCTATTACTGAAGAGGCGCCAGTCAAACCGATTGAAAAGCAAGTAGAGAAAACTAAAAAGGCTCCTTTAGGGGTAAAAAAAGAAGGAAAGAGCTATGCAGAGGTGGCGCGTGAAGAAGCGCGCGCAGACTTGAAAAAGAAACGCTCGGCAAGCTATCTGACTAAGGACATCACTCCTACAAGACGCCATTCTCAGCCAAGTCTAGTTAGAAAGGGCAATCAACCTACCGCGCCTTTCCAAAAGGAAAATCCTGGTGAATTTGTCAAATATAGTCAAAAAATGACCCAGTCTCATTACATCTTGGCGGAAGAAGTGAGCAATATTTCGACTCAAGCTGAGACAAAAGAAACTTCAGGCCCAAAGAAAAACAACTATGATTTTCTAAAGAAGAGCCAAATCTACAATAAAAAAAGTACACAAACAGAACAAGAACGTCGGGTTGCCCAAGAGTTAAATCTGACAAGAATTACGGAATAGGGGAGAAAACATGCCAAAGACATATCATTTTATCGGAATTAAGGGATCAGGGATGAGTGCCTTGGCCTTGATGTTGCACCAAATGGGTCATAAGGTACAGGGATCAGATGTTGAAAAGTACTACTTTACTCAACGCGGTCTTGAGCAGGCAGGAATTACCATTCTTCCTTTTGATGAAAAGAATCTAGACGGTGATATGGAAATTATTGCTGGAAATGCCTTCCGCCCAGATAACAACGTTGAAATTGCCTATGCGGACCAAAATGGTATCAGTTACAAACGTTACCATGAGTTCCTAGGTAGCTTTATGCGTGACTTTGTTAGCATGGGAGTAGCAGGAGCACATGGAAAAACTTCAACGACAGGTATGTTGTCTCACGTCTTGTCTCACATCACAGACACCAGCTTCTTGATTGGAGATGGAACAGGTCGTGGTTCGGCCAATGCCAAATATTTTGTCTTTGAATCTGACGAATATGAGCGTCACTTTATGCCTTATCATCCAGAATACTCTATCATCACTAACATTGACTTTGACCATCCAGACTATTTCACAAGTCTAGAGGATGTTTTCAATGCCTTTAATGACTATGCCAAACAAATTACCAAGGGTCTTTTTGTCTATGGTGAAGATGCAGAATTGCGTAAAATTACAGCTAATGCTCCGATTTATTATTATGGTTTTGAAGCTGAAGGCAATGACTTTGTAGCTAGCGATCTTCTTCGTTCAACAACTGGTTCAACCTTCACAGTTCACTTCCGTGGACAAGAATTGGGTCAATTCCACATCCCAACCTTTGGTCGTCACAATATCATGAATGCGACAGCCGTTATTGGTCTTCTTTACACAGCAGGATTTGATTTGAACTTGGTGCGTGAACACTTGAAAACATTTGCCGGTGTTAAACGTCGTTTCACTGAGAAAATTGTCAATGATACGGTGATTATCGATGACTTTGCTCACCATCCAACAGAAATTATTGCGACCTTGGATGCGGCTCGTCAGAAATACCCAAGCAAGGAAATTGTAGCAGTCTTCCAACCTCATACCTTTACAAGAACCATTGCCTTGTTGGACGAATTTGCCCATGCTTTGAACCAAGCGGATGCAGTTTACCTAGCACAAATTTATGGATCTGCGCGTGAAGTAGATCATGGTGATGTTAAGGTAGAAGACCTAGCCAATAAAATCAATAAGAAACACCAAGTTATCACTGTTGAAAATGTTTCTCCACTCCTAGACCATGATAATGCTGTCTATGTCTTTATGGGAGCAGGAGATATCCAAACCTATGAATACTCATTTGAGCGACTCTTGTCTAACTTGACAAGCAATGTTCAATAGGATTTTCCCATGGAAATTCCAATTAAGATCATTCAGGCGAGTAAGTCTGATTTGGCTGAGATAGAGGCACTCCAGGCTTCATCTTTTCCAGCTGAAAAGCAGCAACCTTCCCATATTTTAGAAGAAAGTATCCGTAAGTATGCGGATACCTTTCTTCTAGCTAGGGATGAAAATCAGCTGTTGGGCTATGTTCTAGGTGGTCCTTATCCACACAATCCGAAATGTCTAGAAATACATTCTTTAGTCATTGATACTGACCATCAGAGACAGGGCTTGGGAACGCTTCTTCTTGCGGCTTTGAAAGAGGTGGCAGTTGAGCTGGAGTACAAAGGGATTCGTTTGAAGAGTCCGGAAGAGTTGCTTTCCTATTTTGAAATGAACGGTTTTATTGATGAAGAAACCTCGCTTTATGCAACTAGCCAGGGTTTTAGTATGATTTGGTTTAATCTCTTTTTTTAGGAGGCAAAATGGAAATTAGGAAAGCAAGATTAGAAGATTTGGATCGTATCGTTGAGATTGAACTAGAAAATTTCTCGATTGAAGAAGCCATTCCTCGCTCTGTTTTTGAGGCGCATTTGCGAGAAATTCAGACCTCTTTTCTGGTTGCAGAAAAAGAGGGTAAGATTATTGGGTATATAGAAGGACCAGTTGGCCCCCAACGCCATCTGCAAGACCAGTCTTTTACAGAAGAGATAGAAGACTATGGTCATGAGCCTGGTGGCTATATCTCTGTCACCTGTCTGTCTATTGCCAAGGAAGCACAGGGACTTGGACTTGGTCAGAAATTGCTAACAGCCTTGAAAGACCTGGCTCTTACCAACGAAAGAGAAGGTATTAATTTAACCTGTCATGACTATCTCATCGCCTACTATGAAAGACATGGATTTGTCAATGAAGGTCTGTCTCAGTCAACCTTTGCAGGGGAAACCTGGTATGATATGGTCTGGGAAGCTAAAAAATAGGCTAGAAAAGCATGCTAGGTTGCTTTTCTTTCGTTTTTAAGATATAATATTATGGATTGTCAACGAGGAGGATAAACTTTTGAGTGAAAAGCCAAGAGAAGACGAAAAATTAAGCTTTAAAGAGCAGATTTTACGTGATTTAGAACGAGTTAAAAAACATGAAGAAGATCAGGAAGAAGTTAATTTAGCTTCAATAAAACCTCAACTTTCTTCTAAAAATGATCAGTCAATAGAAGATTTGATGGAAGATTCACTATCAGCTGTAGAGGATATTATGAGAAACGCTCCTACCGTGCCGACTCACCCCAGCCAAGATTTACCAGCTTCTCCAGCAGATGAGATAACAAGAGAAACTCTTACTGTTCCAAGTCATCCCAGTCAAGATGTTCCTTCTTCTCCTGCGGAAGAGGCTGTAAGACAAGCTCCACTTGCTCCTAGTCATCCGAGTCAAGAAGGACCTTCTGCTCCATCAGCTGAGGGAGTATCAAGACCAGTTTCAGGTCCTGTTAGTCCTAGAAACGTAGAGAAGGAATTTAATGAAATCCCAACAAGGGTAGCTGTTTCTTATAAGACAGAAGGTCAGAGAGAGGTAAAAAGAGAAGTTCCTACTTCAAAACCAGTAGTGGAAAAGAAAGCTGTAGAAGAAATGCCTGCAACTCCACGTCGTAGCCGTCGTGAGACAGTTCAGCCTACTAAGAAGAAAAAATCAGGATTCAAGGCCTTCTTCATTTCTCTGCTGATTTTCCTAGGTTTGATTTCAGCAGGTGGTTACTTCGGTTATCAGTATGTTCAGTCGTCTTTGCAGCCTGTGGATGCTTCATCTAAACAATATGTGACAGTGCAAATCCCAGAAGGAGCTAATGTTCAAACAATTGGTTCAACTCTTGAAAAGTCTGGCTTGATTAAACACGGAGTGATTTTTGCTTTTTATGCGAAATATAAAAATTATTCAGATTTGAAATCTGGCTATTACAATTTGCAAAAGAGCATGAGTACAGAAGATATCATCCACGAACTACAAAAAGGTGGAACAGCTGAAGCTCAAGAACCTGCGCTTGCGAATTTAACAATTCCAGAAGGTTATACGATTGATCAAATTGCACAAGCGGTAGGTCAATTGCAAGGTGAATTTAAAGAACCTTTGACAGCGGATGCTTTCTTGTCTAAAGTTCAAGATGACAACTTTATCAGCCAAGAAGTTGCTAAATATCCAAATCTACTCGAAAGCTTGCCAACGAAAGAAAGTGGCGTTCGTTATCGTTTAGAAGGTTTCCTCTTCCCAGCGACTTACTCTATCAAGGAAAGCACAACGATTGAAAGTTTGATTGATGAGATGCTGGCAGCTATGGACAAGACTTTGGCGCCTCATTATAGTGCAATCAAGTCTAAAAATTTGACAGTCAATGAATTGTTGACGATTGCTTCACTAGTCGAAAAAGAAGGTGCTAAGACTGAAGATCGTAAGTTGATTGCAGGTGTATTCTACAATCGCTTGAATCTTGGTATGCCACTTCAAAGCAATATTGCCATCTTGTATGCCCAAGGAAAACTTGGTCAGAAGATTAGTCTTGCTGATGATGCTGGAATTGATACGACAATTAATTCACCGTATAATGTTTATACGAAAGCTGGTTTGATGCCAGGTCCAGTAGATAGTCCAAGTTTGGATGCCATTGAGGCAAGTATTAATCAGACTAAGAGTGATAACTTATACTTTGTAGCTAATGTTACAGATGGCAAGGTCTATTATGCTACTACTCAGGAGGAGCATGATCGTAATGTCGCTGAACATGTCAACAGCAAATTAAACCAAACAAACTAAAATTATGTGATGCTTCACATAATTTTCTTTAGAGAATATCATTAGAAGAAAGTTGAGAAAAATGGCAGAAAAAACATATCCTATGACCCTTGAGGAAAAGGAAAAACTTGAAAAAGAATTAGAAGAATTGAAATTGGTTCGCCGTCCAGAAGTGGTAGAACGCATTAAGATTGCCCGTTCATACGGTGACCTTTCTGAAAACAGTGAGTACGAAGCAGCTAAGGATGAACAAGCCTTTGTTGAAGGACAAATCTCTAGCTTGGAAACGAAAATCCGTTATGCTGAAATCGTTAATAGCGACTCAGTTGCCCAAGACGAAGTAGCGATTGGTAAAACCGTCACTATCCAAGAAATTGGTGAGGACGAAGAAGAAGTTTATATTATCGTAGGTTCAGCGGGTGCAGATGCCTTTGCAGGAAAGGTTTCAAATGAGAGCCCAATTGGACAAGCCTTGATTGGCAAGAAAACAGGTGATACAGCAACTATTGAAACACCTGTTGGTAGCTATGATGTAAAAATCTTGAAGGTTGAAAAAACAGCCTAAAAATAGAAAAAAGGAGTGGGGAGGCAGTGCGCTTCACTCACTCCTTTTTCCATTTTAAATTGAATTGGAGACGTTATGAGTTCAAAGAAGAAAAAAAATAAGATGGAGCGTGGTCTAACCAATCGTCACGTGCAGGTTATGGCCATTGCGGGAACAATCGGAACAGGACTCTTTTTGGGAGCAGGTCGCTCTATCAGCCTAACAGGTCCTTCCATTGTACTGATTTATATGATTACTGGGGCTTTTATGTTCCTCATGATGCGTGCGGTTGGGGAAATGCTCTACCAAGACCCTGAGCAACATACCTTTATCAACTTTATCACGCGCCATTTGGGTAAGGGCTGGGGGTATTTTTCAGTCTGGTCTTACTGGCTATCCGTTGTTTTTATCGGTATGGCGGAAATCACTGCTATCTCTCACTATGTTCAGTTCTGGTTCCCTAGCTGGCCCAGTTGGATGATTGAGATTGGATTTTTGACCATTCTAGCCTTGGTCAATCTGATCGCAGTTAAGCTCTTTGGGGAAGTTGAGTTTTGGTTTGCTATGGTTAAGATTGTGGCTATTTTAGCCATGATTGCAACAGGAATCTTTATGGTCTTGACAGGCTTTAAGACACCTCATGGAGTAGCAAGTTTAGCTAATATCGCCGACAATTTCTCCCTCTTCCCAAATGGTGGAGTGAACTTTGTTATGGCTTTCCAGATGGTTTTCTTTGCCTACCTCATGATTGAGTTTATCGGGGTAACGACTTCAGAAACAAAAAATCCACGCCAGGTCTTGCCAAAAGCCGTTAAGGAAATTCCTCTACGAATCGTCTTTTTCTATGGTGGAGCTCTCTTGGCCATTATGTCTATTATTCCATGGCGTGAACTTGCTTCAGCTGATTCTCCTTTTGTAACAGTATTTGAATTGGCCGGTATCAAGTGGGCAGCGGCCTTGATTAACTTCGTCGTTTTGACGTCAGCAGCATCTGCTCTTAACTCAACTCTTTATTCAACAGGACGTCATTTGTACCAGATTGCCCATGATTCGCCAAATCGCTTCCTAAAGGCAATTAAAGCAGATACTCTCTCTCGCCATAATGTGCCACAAAATGCTATTATTGCTTCAGCAATCTTGATTGCCCTAGCAGCCTTTATTAATGTCTTGCCAGGTGTTTCGGATGCCTTTGCCTTGATTACAGCATCATCATCAGGTGTTTATATTGCCATTTATATTTTGATTATGGTGGCTCACCTTAAATACCGCAAGTCACCAGACTTTATGGCGGATGGCTATCTCATGCCTCACTATCGTTTCTTAAATCCTTTGACCATGCTCTTCTTTGCCTTTGTCTTTGTAACCCTCTTTTTACAAGAGTCTACATTTGTAGGAGCAATCGGTTCAGCTATCTGGATTATCGGTTTCGGGATTTATAGCCAGTGGAAATTTAGAAAATAGATTAAGAACTCATCAACTCAGGTTGGTGAGTTTTTCCTTTAAAATAAAGATAAAAAAGCGCCAGAGTCTAAAGTGACTTTGGTGCTTTGAAGTTATAAACATTTTGCTCCAGACTGATGTTGTTAGTTATTCCTCATCTTCTGTAGGGAATGGAATACCAGTTTTATTCAGTCGTTGAACTTGTTGGATGAATGAATTTTTCATTGTAAACATATTTGCTAATGGGAAGAGGTCGTTTTGGGCATCAATGTAATGAAGAAGAGTATTAGCTCGTTCAATACCCTTTGGGTTATTTTGTCGAAGCAGATTGAAAACTTCGTACATGTTCACCAAAAATAGATTATAAAATGAAAATTGAGTGAAATTATCTTGAGTTAGTAATAATTTTAGTTTATAGATAAGTTTTTCTGCTTTCTCGTAATATCCACAACGAGAGTAAGCACTAATCAAATTGATCAATGGACTAACGTGGAGTATTGAATAATATGCACTTTTAGATTTTGAGTTTTCTAAATTCTTACTGATTACTTTTTCTAGGTACTCAAGAAACTTTTCTTCAAAAGGTAGATTTACTATATTAAACAGAGTGTCTAAAATGAGAAAATCATATGTATAGAAAGTTTCTAACCTAGAAATATAGTTTATTAGGTTGTCAATAGCTTCTAATTCATCAGGTGTAAATAGCTCTAATTTCTTTGAACTATTTGCTATGCGTATGAGCATAATATAATAGTCTAACGGCTTGCTCCAATCTTTTTTCCCTCCAAGTATTTTTCTAGCTTTTATAAAATCGTTGTTAACAATAGCTATCCAGATATCATATACTTTCTGGAAATTTTCTTTCTGAGTTTCAAATAATTCTTCGATATCAGAAGTTTCCACATTTAGTTTATTTAATAAATAAAAAAATGTATCAACTTTAACAGTAGCGAGTCCTTTTTCAAAACGACTGAGATTATTGGGGGTAATTGCATCACCAGCAGCCTCTTTGAGGCTCATATTGCGATCTTGACGGATTCTTTGAATGATTTCTCCATAGTGTTTCGATTCCATGACAGTCTCCTTAAGTATTATTGGTTTTATTATAACTTAAATTTCTCCATTTTTGAAAAAAACTATTGTTTTTAGTAGATTTTTTTTGAAAATCGGGGGGAGGGGATAAAATTCTACTATTTTCGGTAGAAATATCCAAAAAGGGGATTATTTACTGTATACTATACAAAAAAATAAAAAGGAGCCAATATGAAGAAAAAAGATATTTTATTAAGCGCTGGCTTAACAACTATTCTTGTTGGTGCTGGTGCTGTAAATACAACTGTCCATGCGGAAGAGGTTGATTCTGGTCAACCCAAGCCTACGGTGAAGACGACCCCTGTTCATGTTACTGAACAAGACGTTAAAAATGCTAAAGCTGATGTAGATAAGGCGCAAGCTGATGTCGACGCAAAACAAGGTACTGTTGACCAAGCAAAAGCTGACAAGGTAAAAGCTGATGACAAAATTGACTCAATCAATAAAGACATCGACACTGCTAATAACGCAAACAAAATTATCAATGCTCAAAACGATATTATCGCTAGCAAAACAGCTGACAAGACAAACGCAACAAACGATTTGAATACCGCTAAAGATGGTGAACGTGATGCGCATACAGCACTAGATAATGCTAACACCGCAAAAACAGAGGCTGATAATGCTCGTGACGCTAAGAAAGCTGATGTTGATACGAAACAAGCAGACCTTGACGCAATCACAGATGCTAACGTGCGTAAAAATATCACAAACACAACTGATAAAATTTCAAACGTTGATAATGATTTGAATGCGAAAGGTGCTCAAATCACAGCTACAGACGCTAAAATTGCTGCGAAACAAGGTGAAATCGATAGCTATAGAGTTAAAGTTATTTCAACTGATTTGAATCCGGATGAACGTAACCATACAGCTCACGACAACCTAGATGATTATGCGTATAACCATGGACCATATCGTAACAAACAAATGGAACCTGTCAATTTCCAAGGTGTGGACATTGTGGAAATTGATGCCACACAAGATATGATTGATTTCACGAATGCAGTAGCTGCTTATAACAAAGAACCATATGATCCGACAACTCGTAAGTATAAAGAACGACCAACATATCGTTATAAAGTAGATAACAAAGGTATTTCAGAAGCCTTTGCCAAATTGCTCAACCAACTACGCGTCAATAACGGCTTATTGGGTAATATAGTAGTTGACGATGAATATCTTGCATATGCGCAAAAACGCGCGAATGAAATGCAAAACACGGGCATTTTGAGTCATAACACAAACTTACAATCACCGAGTGACAAACCTCGCGTACAACCGGAAAATGATGTCGAAAACATTTCAGGCGGTGGTTATGGACAACTTTCAGGTCGTGACGGCGAGTATTTATTATTCTATCGAATTGTGACAAATGAAACATTAGCCTACGAAAGGTTACTAGGTTGGTATTCTGACTATAAAAATCTTCTAGGTAATAGCTATGGTCACCGTCGTAATTTGTTAGCCCCAATGGGTGGTAAAATGGGTCTAGCTATGTCCACAGTTAATGGTAAAGAAAAGACAACATACTTTACGTCTTTCAACGTGTTAGCGAGTACTGGTAACACTTATGGATGGGACGAAGATTATCAAATACTTTACCTAGTGACTAAAAGCGATTCCGAAATAAAATATCGGGCGAACGTCAGCTCATTCAACGAAGCAGATCCGATGCATCCAACTTTCTATGGTAAGACCATGAAATTCATTGCAGACACTCATTATGTGTTTGTTAAACGTCAAGTGATTGATGACCGACCAAAAATGCAAGCTGAGTTGGACGCATTGCAAGCTCAAAAAGCGACACAAGAACGCGAACGTGACGCCTTAGTTGCTAAGAAAGCAAACTTGACTCAAGAATTAGACGCATTAAATGCTCAATTGAACGATATTGCTACAGCGCGTACAGATGCAACCACAGCTCTAAATCAAGCAAAATCTGATTTGACAACACTGACAACAACCGCTCAAGATAAAGCAGATGCAGTTGTTCAAAAACAAGGTGAATTGGATATAGCAACAGCTCGCGTAAATGATGTAACAGAACGTATCAACGCAATTCAACGTGAAATCGATGCAGCAACAAGTAAACGTGATGACGCTATGCGTGTCAAAGCACAATTGCCACAATTGCGCGCAAGTCTAGCACAGGCAGAAGCTGACAAGACAAACGTGGAACAACGCATTACAGCGGCTGAACAAGACTTGTCGGATGCAAAAGCTCGATTGAGACGAGCACAAGCTGACCACAAACACAAGTCTGATATCTTTTCAATCGATAAGATGCTGAATGTATATACTGATGGTAACCGTGTCATTTCAGCAACGCCAAAAGTTGCCCCAACAGTAGATGAATTACCTGCATTGGATATCACATCTGATATCCCAAGTGATTTAAATACAAAACAAAATCCTGATGGTATCGGTGCGACACCAAAAGTAGCTCCGACAGTAGATGAATTACCAGTATTGGATATCACAGATGATATTCCGAGTGATTTGAATACGCAACAAAACCCAGATGGAATTGGTGCAACACCAAAAGATGCTCCAAAAGTGGATGAGTTACCAGAATTGGATCCAAGTGCTATCATTGATAAGCCATCAGATAAGCCATCAGATAAGCCATCAGATAAGCCATCAGATAAGCCATCAGATAAGCCATCAGATAAGCCATCAGATAAGCCAGCGGATAAACCAGCGGATAAACCAGCGGATAAGCCAACGGATAAGCCAGCGAATAAGCTAGCAGATAAACCAGCGGACAAGCCATCAGATAAACCATCAGATAAGCCAGCGGACAAGCCAACGGATAAACCATCAGATAAGCCAGCGGACAAGCCAACGGATAAACCATCAGATAAGCCATCAGATAAACCAGCGGATAAGCCAGCGGACAAACCATCAGATAAATCATCAGACAAGCCAGCAGAACAACATGCGTTACCAAATACTGGAAGTCAAGTGAGCCTACTAGCTTTATTAGGATATGGCTTCTTGGCAGGATTAGGAATTGTTTTAAAGAAAAAAGAGGGATAAACATTGAAAAAGAAAGTTGCCTTTGTATTATCGTTAGCAACGAGCCTATTGCTTTTGGTGGCCTGTTCCTCAGCAGATGGAACTTATGTCTACCAAGGTAGTATGCCATTTATGGAAGAAGTAACCGTGACCATCCAAATCAAGGGTGATAAGGGACAAGTTCATACAAAAGGAAAAACAATTGGTTTCCTAACAGAGGGTAAGCAAACAGAGCAGACAGATGAGATGAAGGTCAACCAGAAAGAAAAGACCTTTGAATTGTCTTCAATGAAACTAGGTTATGAGATCAAAGGTGGAGAGCTGACCATTACTTCAGATCCGACTGGTATATTGGCTGGCAAATCTTTTAAAAAGAAATAAAGGAGGTATTATGTCCCAAAAAAGCATTTTAAGTGGCTTGTTATTGGCTGGCTCAGTCATTTTATTAGCAGCCTGTGGTCAACAGGCTAGTCAGACGAGTGGGGGAGAGTCAACTGACGCTACAGTCCAAACCAGTGCTTCAGAAGATAAAAAAGCTGAACAACCAAAGATTAATTACCATGTGGCTTATCAAAATGTTTTGGAATCTTATAAAGAGAGGGTTAAGACAGCACAGGCTAAACAAATGCCTCAGTCTTCCTCAGATGATAAAGAGGAATCTTATATTAATTCCATTTTATTTGATTATGATGGAATAGATATCGCTTATACTTTTTATGATATCAATAAGGATGGGAAAAAGGAATTACTGATTAAGCAAGATAAGATTTTACTTGGAATTTATTATCTGACTGATCAAGGAACTCTGCTAGTGAAGTCTGGTGGAGTTGCTGGAAGAGGTGGAGAACGTCGTATACTTATTCCTTATGAGAACGGTGCGATTTCTTATCTAAATTTCAATTCTCCTAGACCTGAGGCCATTGCTAAAACTTATCTCTTTGTAGATGGCCGTTACCAGGAAGCCAGTTCAGTTAACTATGATTTGAGAGAAACCAAGGACCCTTCAAGTTTACAAGGGCTAGATGGGATTAAAAAGATTGATTTGGAAGGCTTGAACTGGATGAGTTTTGATGATGCTTCAGCTAGTCGTCCCTTTATTGACCTAGAGGAGCAGGCTAAGGAACCTGGTGCTCACCTGGCTGAGATTTACCAGAAAAACTTCAGCAGTATCAAAGGAACTTGGAAGAATAACAATGGTGTAGAAGTCACTTTTGATGAAAATGGTTTTACAAATGGGTTAGTCTTGACTGACACAGTACCTAAGATTGTAAATAATATGGTTCGATTTGGTATGACCACAAGCAGTGGTGTTGGTGGTGCTTCGGTTATACTCATTCCAAAAGGAGTTGTACATCCAGATAATAATGTAGGTGATACTGTTTTCAAAGATGCATCAGACAGTAGCAAGGATCGTTTGTTAATTACCCAAAGTGTGGATACATTGTCCAATCCAAACGAATTTTATTATAAGGTTAGTGAATAAAAAGGAGAAATAGAAGATGAAACTAAAACATGTATTGACAGGATCAGTGATGGGGTTGAGCCTCGTAACAGCAGGAGTTATCACAACAAGTGTACTCCCTACAAGCAGTGTAGAAGCTGCAGAATACCGTAAGATTTATGCAGATGTAACTGCACAGATGGGACTAGATGGAAATTTGTACTTGGAAATTGTTGGAGATCGTCCTGATGTAACTGTTGCAACTGGCCAGTATAAGGCTGTTGAAATTTTAGAAGCAAACACAGGACGGGTGGTAAATCCAAATACTTTCATTGTTATTAATCCAGTTACAAATGGGGAAGCTAAGAAAAATGTTGGTAGAGCAAAGTTGAATTTATCTTTTCTAAATGGGAACCCTTACCCAGATGGAACCTATCTAGTTTCATTTAAGGATTTGACACTTTCTCATGAGTCAGGTTACTTTACTTTAGTTGGAGCAATTAAATTGACCATTAAAGATGGAGAATTTGTTAAATACGAAAAAGTTAACTTAAAGCCAACATCAACACCAACATCTGATCCAAAAATTCCAGAACAACCAAGTGGAAAGAATGGTTGGGTAGGTCGTTCTTACTACCAAAATGGCCAAAAGGTTATCAGCAAATGGATCTATGATTCACAATATAAGTCTTATTTCTATTTGAATGCTGCTGGTGACTATGTTGAAAATGCTTGGGTAGGGAACTACTATCTCAAATCAGGTGGCTACATGGCTAAGAGTGAATGGATTTATGATGGCAACTACGGTTCTTACTATTACTTGACATCAGAAGGAAGCTATGCGCGTAATGCTTGGTCAGGAAGTTACTACCTCAAGTCAAATGGTAAGATGGCTAAGAGAGAGTGGATTTATGACAATAACTACAAATCATATTACTATTTGACATCAGAAGGAAGCTACGCTCGTAACAAATGGGTAGGAGATTATTACCTTAAATCAGATGGTAAAATGGCTGTTAGCGAACGTACACCAGATGGTTACCGTGTAGATGGATCTGGTAAATGGATCAAATAATTCCATTTTGGTTATACAAAGGAGATTTTAAGTGGAAGAGTTGGAAAATAAGGTAAACGAAGAGACTTCAAATAACACAGAAGTTTCGGAGCAAGAGACAAGCGTTAAGCAGGAAAGTGAACATGCCAATCCTGTAGCTCCTGTCCCAAGTCAGTTAGGATTTGTGGATAAGGTAAAACACATCATTGAGACACGACGTAAGGAAACTCTTGGTGTACTGATTGCTCTTGGACTTACTATTATTGCTTTTGTAGGTTATAACTTTTATCAAGGGCAACCTAAAAGTTTAGCAAAAGAAGTTAGGGTTGAATTTTCAGGTTATTCAGAGTCAGGAACCTTGACCTATAATGAAGAAGTGATTGCGGCTATGGTTAAGGAACTATCCTACAAAAAGGCTGGCTTTAATAAGGAACAAGCTCAAGCCCTTGCCCAGAATGATCCTGTAGCCTTATCAGCCTTGGCAACCAATCCACAATTAGCCTCAAAGGCTTCTCTAGCTAAGGCTATGATTAGTAGTGTCCGCTACGAGTTTGATAAGAAAAGTGAGTTAAAAAATGGGGATGAAGTGACTTTCACAGTCACAACGACTTCGCAAAACTCACCTGTTAAAGCTGAAAAGAAATCATTTAAGGTTGAAACACTGAAGGAATATGAAAAAGTTTCAAAAGAAGAACTCTTAAAACTAACTCCTTTAAGTTTTGAAGGTTTCAATGGCTATGGTCGAGTTTCTATTCCTAAAACAAAAGATGAGGAAGATATCTTCACTATTGATGGTAATTCTGATGCCAATGATTTGAAAAATGGAGATAACATCAAACTTGTGGTTCGTGACTACTATTTGACAAAATTGAAAAAAGAAGGGAAAGTACCTGCAGAAAAGAGTTTTGAAGTTCCAGTTTCAGGCCTAAAAGAGGTCAGTGAAATTAAGGAATTAAAGGATATTCTTAAGAAAATTGATGACCACAGTAAGTCTGAAAACAAGAATAATTCTTCATCTTCTTATACCCTAGAACCACAAGGAACATTCTTAGGAGTATTTTCATCAAGTAACAGTGCTTATGAAAATGTAATTGTTATAAGTATTCTCTATAAGGTCACTGAGACCAAATCTGATGGATCTAAAGATACTAATTATAAAGATTATAGTTATGCTGCAGGAGTCAAAAAAGATGGCAGTGTAGATATGGATAAGCTAGAGAAAGCCCAGTTTAATACTACGACAGATTTAGAAGGGTTGAAGTCCTATTTATCGAATTATAAATTAAAAGAATATAAGCAGTGATAGTATTAAATTTGAAACTCATCAACTCAGATTGGTGGGTTTTTGCTAATTTGACAGTCTATTGAAATAAGGCTATAATCAAGCTGTATCAGTTTTCGAGGAGGTTTGGATGTACTTTAGATTGGAAAATAAGGAATCCCAGAAGGCGCAAGAAATAGGGAATTTGATTCGTGCTTATAACCGTTCCAAAAGAGAAGAGGCTGAGAGTGAGCCATTGAATCTTTATGTTGAAGATGAAAAAGGCAATCTTCTGGCAGGCTTGGTAGCTGAGACTTTCGGAAATTGGCTAGAAATCGAGTATTTATTTGTAAAAGAGGAACTGAGAGGGCTAGGAATCGGTTCAAGACTATTGCAGCAAGCAGAAACTGAAGCTAAGAATCGAAACTGTCGTTTTGCTTTTGTCAATACCTACCAGTTTCAAGCTCCAGATTTTTATAAAAGGCATGGCTACAAGGAAGTCTTTACCTTACAAGATTATCCCTACATTGGGCAAAGATATTATTACCAAAAGGATTTGTGACCTAGACTTCTTTACTTTGAAGAGGAGCTAAGCTAAGTAGAAAAAAGAACGAATACTCTTTATCATGTAAGATGATAGAGAGTTTTTTGTTAATAAAATATTACAAAATGACATTTATATATTGCATTAAGTTAGATATATGGTATAATATTTTTGAAAAGAAGCGCAACTTTTTAAAAAATAGAAGGAGGATGCTAGTGGCTAAAAATTTAAAGTTAAAACTAGCTCGTGTGGAGCTTGATATGACACAAGGTGATTTGGCAGAAGCTGTGGGTGTTACGAGGCAGACTATCGGCTTGATAGAAGCAGGGAAATATAATCCTAGTCTCTCGCTCTGTCAGTCCATATGCAGATGCTTAGGCAAAACGTTAGACCAACTATTTTGGGAGGAAGAAGATGAAAAATAGAAAAAAACTTGTTATCAAAGATGAACGTACGGAAAAATTGGATGGAAATATTTCAGGAGAAATTCTCTTGGGTATGTACCTATTTTTGGCACTGGAAATTTTTGCCAAAGTTTATATTTTTAATTTAACGCTTCTATCCTATTTACCAGAATTACTTTTATTGATTGGAGTCGGTTTGTATGCCATTATTCGCCGCATGTATGTAGGAATTGATATTCGAGATATTGTTGAGAATACTGGAAAAGAAAGAATTTTATCTGCTTTGGGATTTTCTATAGTGATTTTATTGATTGATATCGTAGGAAATCGCGAGGAACTGGTCAATCTATTGACTTGGAAGTACTCCCTAAAAGTGGTTCTAGCAGTTATCATCTATCTCGTTGGGAGTTATTCTATGGACCGAGTTATCCTATACTTGAATCGCAGAAATCAGCAAGTTTGGGAGGAAGAAGATGAAAAATAGATTTTTTTATTATCAATTACTAGACGAAAGAGAAGAATAACTGATGAATAAAGCGGGGGCTGAAAGTTTCTATATCTCTATAGCTTTCTTGCTTTTATCTTATATGATTGCAGTATTAGCACCAAGTCTTTTTAATCCGAGAATGATTCTCATCATTATCATTATTGGAATTTTTTACTTTTTCGGCCGTGCTCGAGATTTGGGTGTGAACTACTATAGTCGTTTTCATTTTACGATTTTGGGTTGTTTTTTCTTAACCTTGGCTATTACGGCTCTTTTGATGTTGCAGAATTATCAATTCAATATCGAAATTTATCAGCACAATCCTCTGAACGTTAAATACTTGTCTGCTTGGGCAATTACTTATGTCATTTACCTTCCTTGGGTCTTTATTGGCAATCTTGGTCTGAAGAGCTATGGCGAATGGGCTCAGAAAAAGTTTGAACAAGACATGAATGAACTGGAGAGTGGAGAATAGCTTGTTACTCTTTTCTCAATCCAGCTAAAATGTGATATAATAGTACTAATTTATTGGAATATGTGAAAGTTCTTGAAAATTTTTATGTGTTTCTAGCTAAGGAAGTAGGAAAAGTATGTATCCAGATGATAGTTTGACATTGCACACGGACTTGTACCAGATTAACATGATGCAGGTTTACTTTGACCAAGGAATTCACAATAAAAAGGCGGTCTTTGAGGTTTATTTCCGACAACAGCCTTTTAAGAATGGCTATGCAGTTTTTGCTGGTTTGGAAAGAATTGTAAGCTATCTTGAAGACTTACGTTTTTCAGATAGTGATATTGCCTATTTGGAGTCGCTAGGCTATCATGGGGAATTCTTGGATTACCTTCGCAATTTCAAGTTGGAGTTGACCGTTCGTTCTGCCCAAGAAGGGGACTTGGTTTTTGCTAATGAACCGATTGTGCAGGTGGAAGGCCCTCTAGCTCAATGTCAGTTGGTTGAAACGGCCCTTTTGAACATCGTCAACTACCAGACCTTGGTGGCGACGAAGGCAGCTCGTATTCGTTCGGTTATCGAAGATGAACCCTTGATGGAGTTTGGAACACGTCGGGCGCAAGAAATGGATGCGGCTATCTGGGGAACACGCGCAGCGGTGATTGGTGGTGCCAATGGAACCAGCAACGTGCGTGCTGGTAAACTCTTTGACATTCCTGTTTTGGGAACCCATGCTCATGCCTTGGTACAGGTTTATGGTAACGACTATGAGGCTTTCAAGGCTTATGCTGCGACCCACAAAAATTGCGTCTTTCTTGTAGATACCTATGATACCCTTCGTATCGGTGTGCCAGCTGCTATTCAGGTGGCGCGTGAACTGGGTGACCAGATTAACTTTATGGGTGTGCGGATTGACTCTGGGGATATTGCCTATATTTCTAAAAAAGTTCGTCAACAACTGGACGAGGCAGGATTTACTGATGCTAAGATTTATGCATCAAATGACCTTGATGAAAATACCATCCTCAACCTTAAGATGCAAAAGGCCAAGATTGATGTCTGGGGCGTGGGAACCAAGCTGATTACAGCCTATGACCAGCCAGCTCTTGGTGCAGTTTACAAGATTGTTGCAATCGAAGATGAAAATGGCAAGATGCGTAATACCATCAAGCTGTCTAATAATGCGGAAAAAGTGTCGACGCCAGGTAAGAAGCAGGTGTGGCGCATTACCAGTCGTGAAAAAGGCAAGTCAGAAGGCGATTATATCACTTATGACGGTGTGGATGTGAGCGACATGACAGAAATCAAGATGTTCCATCCGACCTATACCTACATCAAGAAGACCGTTCGTAATTTTGATGCCGTTCCTCTCTTGGTGGATATCTTTAAAGATGGGAAACTGATTTACAACTTGCCTAGTTTGACTGAGATTCAGGATTATGCTCGTAAGGAATTTGACAAGCTTTGGGATGAGTACAAGCGCGTGCTCAATCCGCAGCATTATCCAGTGGATTTGGCGCGTGATGTATGGCAAGACAAGATGGACTTGATTGATAAGATGCGCAAGGAAGCTCTTGGTGAAGGAGAAGAAGAATGAGTTTGCAAGAAACGATTATCCAAGAACTGGGCGTGAAACCAGTGATTGATGCCCAGGAAGAAATCCGCCGTTCCATTGATTTCTTAAAAAGATACCTGAAAAAACATCCCTTCCTAAAAACCTTTGTACTAGGGATTTCTGGAGGACAAGATTCAACCTTAGCAGGTCGATTGGCCCAACTAGCTATGGAAGAGCTGCGATCAGAAACGGGAGACGACAGCTACAAATTTATCGCTGTTCGCCTGCCATATGGAGTGCAAGCTGATGAAGCAGATGCTCAAAAAGCCCTAGCCTTTATCCAGCCAGATGTCAGTTTAGTGGTGAATATTAAGGAGTCTGCAGATGCCATGACAGCTGCAGTTGATGCGACAGGTAGTCCTGTTTCAGATTTTAACAAGGGCAATATCAAGGCTCGTTGCCGTATGATTGCTCAGTATGCCCTTGCTGGTTCCCATAGCGGAGCGGTCATTGGAACAGACCACGCCGCGGAAAATATCACAGGTTTCTTTACCAAGTTTGGTGATGGTGGTGCGGATATTCTCCCTCTTTACCGCCTCAATAAGCGCCAAGGAAAACAACTCTTGCAGGAACTTGGTGCAGACCCAGCCCTTTATGAAAAAATCCCAACAGCGGACCTAGAAGAAGACAAACCAGGTCTAGCTGATGAAGTAGCCCTCGGAGTCACTTATGAAGAGATTGACGACTACCTAGAAGGCAAAACAATCAGCCCAGAAGCTCAAGCGACTATCGAAAACTGGTGGCACAAAGGCCAACACAAACGCCACCTACCCATCACCGTATTTGATGACTTTTGGGAGTAAAAAGGTCCGGGGGACCTTTTTAGCTTCTTGCCCTGAAACTCGAGAGCAGGAATAACCTTCAGTGGAGGTTTTCAGCCTCTCACCTTGAAATAAGAAAGTGAGAGAAGGTACGGTAACTCACAGAGTTCGATTTCGTCGTCTCACCCCCGCAACGATGACTAGGTTTGAAAAAGCTTGCTAGAGCGCATTTCAAACCAGACAGCGACTGCGTCAAGGGATTAAACAAAAAACTCGTTTTCTAGCTGTTGCTGAGTTTAGTCCTTTTACCCCGAGCATGGAAACAGGTAAGCGAGGAAGGTCCGGGGGACCTTTTTAGCGTATTACCTTGAGATTCAAAGGCAAAACAAGTTTCAATGGAGATTGGGCAGAGAATCATCTATCAGAAAGCGAGGTAGCGTCATGAAAGCAATCGGTACGCAAATATTACAGACAGATCGTTTAATCTTGCGAAGATTTTTGGAAAGTGATGCAGAAGCCATGTTTCAGAATTGGGCTTCATCCGCTGATAATCTGACCTATGTCACCTGGGAACCTCATCCTGATGTCGAGGTGACTCGAAACTCGATTCGTAACTGGGTTGCCTCCTATACAAATCCCAACTATTACAAATGGGCTATTTGTCTCAAAGAAAACCCAGAGCAAGTGATAGGAGATATCAGTATCGTTAAGATAGATGAGGATGATTCAAGTTGTGAAATTGGCTATGTGCTAGGCAAGAAATACTGGGGTCATGGTATGATGACAGAGGCCTTGAAAGCTGTATTGGACTTTTGTTTTACTCAAGCAGGTTTTCAAAATGTTAGAGCACGATATGCTAGTCTCAATCCAGCTTCAGGTCGTGTTATGGAGAAGGCTGGAATGTCCTATCTCAAGACTATTACCAATGGTGTAGAGAGAAAAGTCTATCTTGCTGATCTTATTTATTACCAGGTAAGTAGGGAAGACTGTTAAGCTTAAAATTTATTGCTTATCCGCTGTTCTTATTTTTTTCATTTATCCTTTCTTTTCCGAATAAATAGATAGAGTCAGTGAATCTAGTAAAACTAGATTTAATACTCTTCGAAAATCAAATTCAAACAACGTCAACGTCGCCTTGCCGTACTCAAGTACAGCCTGCGGCTAGTTTCCTAGTTTGCTCTTTGATTTTCATTGAGTATAAAACTGTGGTATAATAAAAGGAGGAAAAGGATGATTCTCAGACATCCGGGCATCAGCCCAACTAATGATTTGGTAGCTAAAAAAATCTTTAGCAATCCAGAAATCACTTGTCAATTTATTCGCGATATGCTGGACTTACCAGCAAAAAATGTGACTATTTTGGAGGGAAGTAACATTCATGTCTTACCTTCCCTGCCGTACTCGGCGCAGGATTTCTATACCAGTATAGACGTCTTAGCGGAGTTGGATAATGGCACGCAGGTTATTATCGAAATCCAAGTTCATCATCAGAATTTTTTCATTAATCGTTTGTGGGCTTATCTGTGCAGTCAGGTTAATCAAAATCTTGAAAAAATTCGCCAATGTGAAGGTGATACACACCAGAGTTACAAGCATATTGCACCTGTTTACGCAATAGCTATTGTAGATAGTAATTATTTTTCAGATGATTTGGCTTTTCATAGCTTCAGTATGCGAGAGGACACGACAGGTGAAGTTTTAACCATTACCAACAATGGTCAGGAAAACCATCTAGTCAAGATGGCATTCTTGGAATTAAAAAAATACAGAGAAACCAGCAAAGACGAGGTTCGCAAGCCGTGGTTGGAGTTTTTCGGTAACAAGCCCTTTACCCAAGAACCCGAGCGAGCCATCAGCCAGGCAGACCAACTGCTGGACTATAAGAGCTGGTCCGAGGAGGACAGGAAAATGTTTAGTGAACAACGCAGACGCGAAGAACAAGCCTTGTTAGCGCAGGACTATGCCTTGGAAACAGCTAGGGCAGAAGGTATTGAACAGGGACTAAAAAAAGGGTTAGTAAATCTTGTTCGCCAGCATCTTTTAACAGCAGAGGTTGCGAGTGCGCAATTAGGCATGACCGTCGCTGAGTTTGAGGCACTATTGTAAGAACTTCACAATAATGGCATTCTTGGAACTAAAAAATACAGAGAAACCAGCAAAGACGAGGTTCGCAAAGCGTGGTTGGAGTTTTTGTAAATCAATAAATCAATGACAGATTTTTCCGCGGTAGATGGAAGAATCTGTTTTTTAGTTTACTAGATGTTGGCTCGAAAACGTAAGATAGCTTACCCTTTTACTCATGTTTTTTTGATTTCTTTGAAGTATTACCTGATTAAATTCCTATTTTTCCCTATCATTGTACCTGTTTTTTCTGGAGTTCTGGGGTTATAATAGTCCTATCAAATCAAAGAATGGAGGAAGGCGATGGATAATATAATCTTTTTTATCAGTGTTTTTCTTGCTGGAATTCTCTCCTTCTTTTCTCCTTGTATTTTACCCTTGTTACCGGTCTATGCAGGGGTCTTGTTGGATGACAAAGATGGTGCTCAGGCTTCTAGTGGCAAATTTTCAATTTCGGTTGTCAGTTTATTGCGAACTCAGGCCTTTATAGCGGGTATTTCTTTTATTTTTATCTTACTGGGATATGGTGCTGGTTTTTTAGGAGACCTTTTGTATGCCTCTTGGTTTCAGTATGTGACGGGTGCGGTTATCATTCTCTTGGGCTTGCACCAGATGGAAGTCTTACATTTTCAGGGACTATACAAGGAAAGAAGGTTACAATTACAGAGACAGGGGCAAAAGGGTAAGGGCTATAGTCAGGCATTTTTACTGGGGTTGACCTTTAGTTTTGCTTGGACGCCTTGTGTGGGGCCAGTTCTTGGCTCTGTTTTGGCCTTGGCGGCTTCAGGTGGTTCAGGTGCTTGGCAGGGAGCTGGTCTCATGTTGATTTACACGCTGGGTTTGGCGCTACCATTTTTGGTTCTAGCTCTAGCCTCCAGCTATGTTTTGAAACATTTTCGAAAACTCCATCCTTATCTAGGAACCCTCAAAAAAGTGGGTGGTTTCCTCATTATCGTGGTGGGAATCTTGGTGCTTTTGGGAAATGCTTCCATTTTGACTACATTATTTGAATAGAGAGGAAAAAGAAATGAAAAAATGGCAAACATGTCTCCTTGGAGTAGGCTCAATCTGTTGCTTGGCAGCTTGTTCAGCTAAAAACATGTCAGACGAGTCTACTATGAAGGAGCAAACAAAAACAGAACAAGTCAGTTCGCAAACTGCGACTAAAGGTCAGGCGGTTGCTGATTTTGAACTGACGGGAGTAGATGGCAAGACTTACCGTTTATCTGATTACAAGGGCAAGAAAGTCTATCTCAAATTCTGGGCTTCTTGGTGTTCCATCTGTCTAGCCAGTCTTCCAGATACGGATGAAATCGCTAAGGATGCTGGTGATGACTATGTTGTCTTGACAGTGGTATCTCCTGGCCACAAGGGAGAACAATCTGAAGCTGACTTTAAGAACTGGTACAAGGGCTTGGATTATAAAAATTTCCCAGTTTTAATTGATCCATCAGGCAAACTCTTGGAAAGTTATGGTGTCCGTTCTTACCCAACTCAAGCCTTTATAGACAAGGAAGGCAAGCTGGTCAAAACACAACCAGGTTTTATGGATAAGGATATGATTTTAAAAGAATTGAAAGAAATGGGGTAGAGAAAGGTCATGAATGATAAAGTAAAACTTTTTGTCTTGGCAGGGATTTTTTTCCTAGCCATAACCGGTTTCTATTTTCTATTGATGCGAAATGCAGGGCAGACAGATAGCTCGCAAATTGAGAAGGCTGCAGTTAGCCAAGGAGGAAAAACAGTGAAAAAAACAGAAATTAGTAAAGATGCAGACTTGCACGAAATTTATCTAGCTGGGGGATGTTTCTGGGGAGTTGAGGAATACTTCTCACGCGTGCCTGGAGTGACAGATGCCGTTTCAGGCTATGCAAATGGTAGAGGGGAAACAACTAAGTACGAATTGATTAACCAAACAGGGCATGCGGAAACTGTCCATGTCACTTATGATGCCAAGCAAATTTCTCTCAAGGAAATCCTGCTTCATTATTTCCGCATTATCAATCCAACCAGCAAAAATAAACAAGGAAATGATGTGGGGACCCAGTATCGTACCGGCGTTTATTACACAGATGACAAGGATTTAGAGGTGATTAACCAGGTCTTTGATGAGGTGGCTAAGAAATACGACCAACCTCTAGCAGTTGAAAAGGAGACCTTGAAGAATTTTGTAGTGGCTGAGGATTACCACCAAGACTATCTCAAGAAAAATCCAAATGGCTACTGCCATATCAATGTCAATCAGGCAGCCTATCCCGTCATTGATGCCAGCAAATATCCCAAACCAAGTGATGAGGAATTGAAAAAGACCTTGTCACCTGAGGAGTATGCAGTTACCCAGAAAAATCAAACAGAACGGGCTTTCTCAAACCGCTACTGGGATAAATTTGAATCTGGTATCTATGTGGATGTGGCAACTGGCGAACCCCTCTTTTCATCAAAGGATAAGTTTGAGTCTGGTTGTGGCTGGCCTAGTTTCACCCAACCCATCAGTCCAGATGTCGCCACCTACAAGGAAGATAAGTCTTACAATATGACACGCATGGAAGTGCGGAGCCGAGTTGGAGATTCTCACCTTGGCCATGTCTTTACGGACGGCCCACAGGACAAGGGTGGCTTGCGCTACTGTATTAATAGTCTCTCTATCCGCTTTATTCCTAAAGATCAAATGGAAGAAAAAGGTTATGCTTATTTACTAGATTATGTCGATTAAGAGGGCTTTCCTAAGCAGTTAGAGGAGAATTTTGCTATACTGATACTAGTAAGTGACAAAGGAGAGAAGCATGACCTACACAATCTTAATCGTAGAAGATGAATATCTGGTAAGACAAGGCTTGACCAAGCTGGTCAATGTAGCAGCCTACGATATGGAAATCATCGGTCAGGCTGAAAATGGAAGGCAGGCTTGGGAGCTGATTCAAAAGCAGGTGCCAGACATTGTTTTAACCGATATCAACATGCCCCAGCTAAATGGCATCCAGTTGGCCAGTCTGGTCCGAGAAACCTATCCTCAGGTTCATCTAGTTTTTTTGACAGGTTACGATGATTTTGATTATGCCCTTTCTGCTGTCAAACTCGGTGTGGATGACTATCTGCTTAAACCCTTTTCTCGTCAGGATATTGAGGAAATGTTGGGGAAAATAAAGCAAAAACTAGACAAGGAAGAGAAAGAAGAGCAGTTACAAGATTTACTGACCGATAAGTTTGAAGGAAACTTGGCCCAGAAAATCCAGTCTCATCTAGCTGATAGCCAATTTAGCTTAAAGTCTTTAGCCAGTGACTTGGGATTTAGCCCGACTTATCTGAGTTCTTTGATTAAGAAAGAGTTGGGCCTGCCTTTTCAGGATTATTTGGTGAGAGAACGTGTCAAACAAGCCAAGCTCTTGCTTTTGACTACAGATCTGAAGATTTACGAGATTGCAGAAAAGGTTGGCTTTGAAGATATGAATTACTTTACTCAACGCTTTAAACAGATTGCGGGTGTGACGCCTCGTCAGTTTAAGAAGGGGGAAGGTAGATGAAACGTTCGTCTCTTCTAGTTAGAATGGTTATTTCCATCTTTCTGGTCTTTCTCATTCTCCTAGCTGTGGTTGGGACTTTCTACTATCAATCTAGTTCTTCAGTCATTGAGGCTACTATTGAGGGTAATAGCCAAACGACTATCAGTCAAACTAGCCACTTTATCCAGTCTTATATCAAAAAATTAGAAACCACCTCGACTAGTTTGACCCAGCAGGCAGATATTCTAGCCTATGCTGAGAATCCCAGTCAAGACAAGGTTGAGGGAATCCAAAATCTGTTTTTGACTATCTTGAAGGCAGACCAGGACTTGAAAACTGTTGTGCTGGTGACTAAATCCGGTCAGGTCATTTCTACAGATGATAGTGTGCAAATGAAAACTTCCTCTGATATGATGGCTGAGGATTGGTACCAAAAGGCCATTCATCAGGGGGCTATGCCTGTTTTGACACCCGCTCGTAAATCAGATAGCCAGTGGGTCATTTCTGTCACTCAGGAACTTGTTGATGCAAAGGGGGCTAATCTGGGCGTGCTTCGTTTGGATATTTCTTATGAAACTTTGGAAGCCTATCTCAATCAACTCCAGTTAGGTCAGCAGGGTTTTGCCTTTATCATCAATGAAAACCATGAATTTGTCTACCATCCTAAACATACAGTCTATAGCTCAGCTAGCGAAATGGAGGCCATGAAACTCTATATTGAAACGGGGCAGGGCTATACGCTAGACCACCAATCCTACGTCAGTCAGGAAAAGATTGCAGGAACTGATTGGACGGTGCTTGGCGTGTCATCATTGGAAAAGTTAGACCAGGTTCGGAGTCAACTCATGTGGACCTTGCTTGGAGCCAGTGTCACATCTCTTCTTGCCTGTCTCTGCTTGGTGTGGCTTAGTCTTAAACGCTGGATTGCTCCTTTGAATGACTTGAGAGAAACCATGCTGGAGATTACTTCTGGTAATCAGAATCTTCGTGCCAAGGAAACTGGTGCCTATGAACTGAGAGAGGTAACTCGCCAGTTCAATGCCATGTTGGATCAGGTTGATCACCTCATGGCAGATATTCGCAGGCAGGAAGAAACGACCCGTCAGTACCAACTTCAAGCCCTATCAAGCCAGATTAATCCGCATTTCCTCTATAACACCTTGGATACCATCATCTGGATGGCTGAATTTCAGGACAGTCAGCGAGTGGTGCAGGTGACCAAGTCCTTGGCAACCTATTTCCGCTTGGCGCTCAATCAAGGCAAGGACTTGATTTCCTTGTCCGACGAAATCAATCATGTCCGCCAGTATCTCTTTATCCAGAAACAACGCTATGGAGATAAGCTGGAATATGAGATTGAGGAGAATCCTGCCTTTGATAATTTAGTCTTGCCCAAGCTGGTCCTACAACCCCTTGTAGAAAATGCTCTTTACCATGGCATTAAGGAAAAGGAAGGTCAGGGCCATATTAAACTTTCTGTCCAGAAACAGGATTCAGGCTTGGTCATCTGTATTGAGGATGATGGAGTTGGCTTCCAAGATGCTGGCGATAGTAGTCAAAGTCAACTCAAACGTGGGGGAGTCGGTCTTCAAAATGTTGACCAACGGCTCAAACTTCATTTTGGAGAAGATTACCAGATGAAGATTGATTCTGCACCCGAAAAAGGAACGACGGTTGAAATATACATAAATGGAATAGAAACTAGCTAACTCCCAGTCAATTCTGGGAGTTTTATGCGTAATTGAGAAAGCTTTCTAGGTTGTCTATCTTGCTAAAACGTAGAAAAAACGATATGATAGATAGTGACAAAAGAGGTATCAAGTATGAAGGAAAAAGACATTCAAAGAGAAACAAGCCAGATTGTAAAAGATGTATTGGAAAAGGCCAATTTGAAGCAAGGATCCATCTTTGTTTTGGGCCTTTCTTCTAGTGAGGTGATAGGTGGTCAGATTGGCAAGGAATCCAGCCAAGAAATTGGGGAAATCATTGTGAAGACTATCCTAGATATCCTAGAGGAAAAAGGAATTCATCTAGCTGTTCAAGGCTGTGAACATGTCAATCGGGCTCTCGTTGTTGAACGTCAGTTGGCAGAGCAGTTTGGTCTGGAAATCGTTAGTGTCCTTCCTACCCTTCATGCAGGAGGTTCGGGTCAGTTGGCAGCCTTCAAGTTTATGAAGGATCCAGTTGAGGTTGAATTTATCAAGGCTCATGCTGGATTGGATATCGGCGACACTGCAATTGGTATGCATGTCAAGCATGTTCAGGTTCCGATTCGCCCTCTTTTGAGAGAGATTGGTCATGCTCACGTAACGGCGTTGGCTAGTCGTCCAAAATTAATTGGAGGTGCGCGTGCGCACTATCCGCAAGATTCTATCAGAAAGTCGTGAAAATGAGAAAAACAAAACAACAACTAGAAAAAATCACCAAATATTCAATTCGTAAGCTAACTGTTGGGGTAGGTCCTGTAGCAATCGGGGCCTTTCTTTTTGGTGCTAGTACCCTTTCAGTAGATAAGGTTCAAGCCAATGAAGTTGGCGGTGCTCATAGTGTTCATTACCGTTATTTGGCGGAGCAGGAATTGACCGAGTCTGAAAAAGCCCTGATTCACCATGAAGTTCCTACAGAATTTCAAGATGATGATATTCTTTATGTAGTTTATCGTAAGAAGGCGACTACCAGTCAACAACTTCCCTATACAGGAAGTAAGGAACTAGCTTTGGCAGGTCTTGGTTTGGCAACAGCCTCGCTAGCAGTCTTTTTGGTGTCCAAAAAAGGTCGCAAAGAGGTTCTAGGTGTTCTTTTGATTGGTTCTTTAGGAGCTAGCACCTTTGTACCTTACGGGACATTTGCATTTGAAAATAAAGAATTACTTTCTTATAACCAAACTATTTCAGCCTCTACACATGAAGGTTTGGCTGAAGGGATTATCCATATTGATGGATATGAATACATTGGCTACTTTAAGGAAGCAGAACTCCATCCATCAAAACCAGCTTCATCTGAGAAGCCTCAGACTAGACAGGAAGAGAGCTTGGTGGAGATTCCGTTTGAAATGATCACAAGCCTAGATGCGAATCTAGCAGAAGGACAGACTCGTATCGTCACAGCTGGAGTAAATGGTAAGCGTCGTCTTGTAACCAAAGTATCGATGGTTAATGGTCAAGAAGTTAGAGAAGTCATTGAAGACCAAGTGGTTCAAAATCCTGTGTCACAAGTCATCGCAGTCGGAACGAAGAAAGAGGTGCAACCTGCCCCAACTCCAGCACCACAAGCTGAACCAACGCATCAGGTAGCTAAGGGTACGCAAGAAGAAGGCAAAGAAGGTCAGGCTCTAACGCAACCAAGCTTACCAGAGGCTCCAATCGAAGCAAAAGGAACCCAAGAGGAAGGCAAAGCAGGCCAAGCCTTAACGCAACCTGCCTTGCCAGAAGCTCCAGTAGAAGCCAAAGGAACCCAAGAAGAAGGCAAAGCAGGTCACTCTTTAATCCAACCGGACTTACCAGAAGCTAGGGTAGAGGCCAAAGGCACTCAAGAGTCAGGCAAGGAAGGTCAGTCCTTAACGCAACCAGAATTGCCAGAAGCTAGGGTAGAGGCCAAAGGCACTCAAGAGGCAGGCAAGGAAGGTCAGTCCTTAACGCAACCAGAATTGCCAGAAGCTACGGTAGAGGCCAAAGGAACTCAAGAGACAGGCAAAGAAGGTCAATCCTTAACACAACCCGAATTACCAGAAGCTAAGGTAGAGTCTAAAGGCACTCAAGAGGCAGGTAAGGAAGGTCAATCCTTAACGCAACCCGAATTGCCAGAAGCTGTGGTAGAGTCTAAAGGAACTCAAGAGGCAGGTAAGGAAGGTCAATCCTTAACACAACCCGAATTGCCAGAGGCTACAGTAGAGTCTAAAGGAACTCAAGAGGTAGGTAAGGAAGGCCAATCTTTAACGCAACCGGAATTGCCAGAGGCTACAGTAGAGTCTAAAGGAACTCAAGAGGTAGGTAAGGAAGGTCAAGCTTTAGTACAGCCAGAACTACCAGAGGCTACAGTAGAGTCTAAAGGAACTCAAGAGGTAGGTAAGGAAGGCCAATCTTTAACGCAACCTGAACTACCAGAAGCTCAAGTAGAAGTAAAAGGAACTCAAGAGGAAGACAAGGAAGGTCAAGCACTTGTTCAAGATCAGTTACCTGAGTATAAGGTGACTGAGGGAACCCTTGTTGAAGAATCAACTACAGAAATTGACTACAAAACTGAAACGACTGAGGATCCAACTAAGTATACAGACGAAGAAACTGTCCTACGAAATGGTGAAAAAGGAAGTCAAGTTACAAAAACAACCTATAAAACGGTAGAAGGTGTCAAAACTGATCAAGTTCTTTCAACCAGTACGGAAGTGACTAAGGAGCCTGTAAATCAACAGGTAAGCCGTGGTACAAAACCAATTGAAGGAACTCTTGTAGAGGAAAGCCTTGAAAAGATTCCATTCAAAGAAAAGATTGAAGAAGATAATCAACTGAAAAAAGGTTTAGAAGTCGTAGCTCAAGAAGGGAAAGAAGGTCAGAAAAAAATCACTAAGACCTTTAATACTATCAAAGGAGTTAAGACTGAGGATGCACCAAAAGTAACAGAAGAAGTTATTGAGGCCCCTCAAGACCGAATTTTGAAACGTGGTACCAAGAGCTTTGAAAAACCAGTATTGACCATCACTGCAGTTGAACCTAAGGATTTGAAACGGACTTCAGATGTTAAATACAGTCTAGAAAATCCAAGCAAGGCGGCCATTAAATCTATCACCTTAACTCTGAAAAAAGGTGATGAGATTGTGAAAACATTGAATGTTTCACCTGACAACTTAACAGCTAGCCTGACAGATTTGCAATACTACAAAGATTATAAGATTGAAACTAAGATGGTTTATGACCGTGGTGAAGGCGATGAGGAAGTAGTTCTGAATGAAGAACCTCTAAGAATTGACCTCAAAAAAGTTGAAATCAAAAATATCAAAGAAACAAGCTTGATGAGTGTGGACGCTGACGGTACTGAAACAGATACTAGTTTGCTTACAGAAAAACCAGCTGATGTTGCTCCGCTTTATTTACGAGTTACAACTCACGACAACAAAGTTACAAGACTTGCTGTTGACAAGATTGAAGAAGTAGAAAAAGATGGAAAAACTTTATACAAAGTCACTGCCAAAGCACCGGACTTAGTTCAACGTAATGCAGATAACACACTTAGCGAAGAGTATGTTCATTACTTTGAAAAACAAAAAGCAAAAGAAGGTAATGTTTACTACAACTTCAATGAGCTTGTAAAAGATATGAAAGCTAACCCTAGCGGTGAGTTTAAACTTGGTGCAGATCTAAATGCAGCTAATGTACCAACTCCAAATAAAGAGTATGTTCCTGGTACATTTAAAGGTAAGTTATCAAGTGTTGAGGGACAACGTTATTCAATCCACAATATGACACGTCAATTATTTGGTGGTATTGAAGGTGGTTCGGTTAAAGATGTTAATTTAGCTAATGTCGATATTAATATGCCTTGGATTGATAACATTTCTGCTCTTGCTAGAACTGTTAAGAATGCTACTGTTGAGAATATTAAAGTAACTGGTAGCATAACTGGTAGAGATGGAATTGCCGGACTTGTTAACAAATTAGATAACGGCGGACAGCTTACTAATGTTGCTTATATCGGTAAACTTACTGGTGTAGGTGATAGAGGATGGGATTTCGCTGGTATGGTTGGTGAAATCTGGAAAGGTAATGTTGATAAAGGATATGTAGAAGCTGATATAGTTGCTAATAAAGCTCGTATCGGTGGATTTGTCGCTAGATCAGATAACGGTTCTGATCCTAACGGAATTGGTAAATATGGTTCTGTTCGTAATGCTGTTACGAAAGGAACTATTAAGGTAAATACACCTGTTGAAGTAGGTGGTTTCCTTAGTAAGAACTGGGCATGGGGTAAAGTTGCAGACTCTGTGTCTATGATGAAAGTTGAAAATGGTGAAGTGTTCTATGGATCTAAAGATATTGACGAAGATGGTGGATACTTCTCAAATAACGCATTAGAACGTAACTTCATTGTAAAAGATGTAAGTACAGGTAAGCGTTCATTTAGATTCTCTGTTTCTAACCGAATTAAAGAAGTGTCTCAAGATGAAGCTGACCAGAAAATTGCAACATTAGGAATTACGGCTAATGATTATGTTATCAATCCTCTTGTTTCAGATACATTAAATAATGTTAAACCAAAATCTGACACTTACAAAGATACTCAAGATTACGATGCTTCTCGTGAGCTTGCATACCGTAACATTGAAAAACTTCAACCATTCTACAACAAAGAATGGATTGTAAATCAAGGAAATAAATTAGCTGCCGATAGTCCATTAATGACTAAAGAAGTATTGTCTGTAACTGCAATGAAAGGCAATGACTTTGTCACAGACCTTACAGATGCCGACCATATTATGGTTCACTACGCAGATAAGACAAAAGATATCTTTACGATTTCTCCTAAGGACTCTCAAGTTAAGCAAGTAAAAGAGTATAGTGTTGCTGAGCTTGGTGAAGTTGTTTACACACCAAACATTGTTGTAAAAGATCGTGCTGACTTAATCAGTGCTATTGAAAGCAAATTAAGCCCTGTTGAATTGCAATCTGACCCGATTTACCAACACTTGGGTAGAACTGGTGGCAACAAAGTCAATGCAATTAAGGACTTGTACCTAGAAGAAAGCTTCAAGTACGTTAAAGATAATCTTACTCAATTCGTTACGAAGTTAGTGGAAAATGAAGATCATCAACTGAACACAGATGAAGCTGCAAAACGTGCCTTGATTAAGAAAATCGATGACAATAAGGCCGCAGTTCTTCTTGGATTATCTTACCTAAATCGTTACTACGGCGTTAAATTCGATGACTTTAACATTAAAGAATTAATGTTATTCAAACCTGACTTCTATGGTAAGAATGTTAATGTGTTAGACTTCTTGATTAAAGTTGGTTCTAAAGAAAGTAACATTAAAGGTGATAGAACTTTAGAAGCTTATCGCGAAACGATCGGTGGAGTTATCGGTATAGGCGAGTTAAACAGTTTCTTAGACTATAATATGCGTCTATTCACAAGTGATACAGACTTAAACGATTGGTTCATAAAAGCTACTAAAGATAATGTATATATCGTTGAACCTAAAACAACAACTCCTGAATTTGCTGATAAGAAACACAGAGCCTACGAGGGATTAAACAACGACATGCATGGTAAAATGATTCTACCACTTCTGAATTTGAAAGATGCTCATATGTTCTTAATCTCAACATATAACACTATGGCTTACAGTTCATTTGAAAAATACGGTAAGAATACTGCAGAAGAACGCGAAGCATTCAAAGCTGAAATCAATAAAGTCGCTAAAGGTCAACAAAATTACCTAGACTTCTGGTCTCGCTTATCATTAGATAAAGTTCGTAATCAACTGCTTAAGAGCAATAACATGGTTCCAACTCCTGTGTTAGATAACCAAAACTATAAAGGAATCAGCACAGATAAATACGGACATACGAATAGTGGTAAAGACGTAGCACCTATCCGTGAATTATACGGACCAACAGGTCGTTATCATGCAACTGACTGGCGTATGGGAGCTGTAGCTCGTATTTACGGTAACCCTTATAAGGATGATTCAGTCTTCTTCATGGTTACTGACATGATTAGTGACTTTGGTATCTCAGCCTTCACTCACGAAACGACTCACGTAAATGACCGTATGGTTTACTTAGGTGGTTCAAGACACCGTGAAGGTACTGACTTGGAAGCATTTGCTCAAGGTATGTTACAGTCTCCTGCTGAAACAAGTCCAAACGGTGACTTTAAAGCACTGGGATTGAATATGGCTTACGAACGTCCAAACGATGGGAACCAATGGTATAACACTAATCCAAACGACCTTAAATCTCGTGCGGAAATTGACCAGTATATGAAAGGGTTCAATGATACGCTCATGCTTCTTGATTACCTTGAAGGTGAAGCTGTAATTGATAAGCACAGTAAAGAACTAAATAACGCTTGGTTCAAGAAAGTAGATAAGCAACTTCGTGGAGCTAATACGAAGAACCAATACGACAATGTTAGAGATTTAAATGCAGAAGAAAAAGAATATAATTTAACATCTGTTAATGACTTAGTAGAGAAAAACTTCATGACTAAACACGGTCCTGGTAATGGTCAGTATGACCCAACTGGATTCGGTTCTGCTTATGTAACGGTGCCTATCACCGCTGGTATCTATGGTGGTAACACAAGTGAAGGTGCTCCTGGAGCAATGTCATTCAAACATAATACCTTCCGTATGTGGGGTTATTATGGATATGAAAAAGGGTTCCTAAATTATGCTTCTAACATGCTGAAAAATGAGTCTAAACAAGCAGGTCATGCTACTCTAGGAGATGACTTCATCATTAAGAAAGTTTCTGATGGTAAATTTAGTACTCTAGAAGATTGGAAGAAAGCATACTTCAAAGAAGTTGTTGATCAAGCGAAAGCAGGATTTAACCCTGTTACAATTGACGGTACTACATACAGTAGCTACGACGACTTGAAGAATGCATTTGCTACAGCTGTCGATAAAGATAAAGCAACTCTAAATAATGGTTCAGTTAAATTTGATAATACTGTATCACTTAAAGAGAAACTCTTCAAGAAACTTCTTCAACAAACAAATAGCTTTAAAACTTCAATCTTTAAATAATCGAACTCTCTCATCTGCTTTGCGGATGAGGGTTTTCTTATTTTATGCTATACTTAAGATATGCATAGAAAAACAGTGATTGATTTTAAGGCTTTGGGGGAGAGATATATCTTTACCCAGCCTATCAAAGAGTTAAAAACCAGAGATTTAGCAGAAGTGGCAGATTTGCTGGCACAAGTGGAAAGTTACCAAGAGCAAGGCTATTATGTGGTGGGTTATGTCAGCTATGAGGCTGCACCTGCTTTTGAGGAGAAGTTAGCAGTTCACAAGACCCCTCTACTTGGCGAGTACCTGCTTTACTTTACTGTTCATGATAGCGTAGAAACATCCCCTATTCCTCTGACTTATGATGAATTTGATTTGCCTTCAAATTGGCAGGAAGTAACGTCTGCAGAGGACTATGAAAAGGCTATTGCCCAGATACATCATCATTTGCGGCAGGGAGATACCTATCAGGTCAACTACACTGTCCAACTCAAGCAAGACTTAAGTGCCAATCCTTTTGCCATCTACAATCGTATGGTGGTAGAGCAGGAGGCGGGCTACAATGCTTATGTTGAACATGACGAGATGGCAGTGATATCCATGAGTCCAGAGCTCTTTTTTGAGCAAAATGGCCGCGAATTGATAACGCGACCAATGAAGGGAACGACTCAGCGTGGCATAACTGACCAAGAAGACTTAGAGCAGGCTAGTTGGTTGGAGCAGGATCCTAAAAATCGCTCTGAAAATATGATGATTGTGGACCTCTTGCGCAATGATATGAATCGTATTTCTGAAGTGGGCAGTGAGCATGTGGAGCGTCTGTGTCAGGTAGAGCAGTACTCAACCGTTTGGCAAATGACTTCGACCATCAAGAGTCGGTTGCGAGAGGATGTAGACCTTGTTGAAATCTTCCGCTCTCTCTTTCCTTGTGGTTCCATAACGGGTGCTCCGAAAATTGCGACTATGGAGATTATCAAAAATTTGGAGCCTCAACCGCGCGGAGTCTACTGTGGAACGATTGGTCTCTTGCTTCCACATGGACGACGGATTTTTAATGTGGCCATTCGGACCATTCAACTGCATAAAGGGAAAGCTATCTATGGAGTTGGTGGCGGCATTACATGGGATAGCACTTGGGAATCTGAATACCGAGAAGTTCATCAAAAGGCGGCTGTTCTCTATCGGAAACAAGCTCGTTTTCAGCTGTTTACTACTGGGAAGATCAGCCAGAAGAACTTGTTGTTTGAAGAACAACATCTGGAAAGGCTGAGAAAAGCTAGTCGTTATTTTGCCTTTCTTTTTGATGCAGAAGACTTGAAACCAAAGATAGAGGAAGAGTGTCAGGATTGTGATGCTAATCAAGATTACCGCTTGCGAATTAGCCTTAGCAAATCTGGAGAGATAAAACTCAGTCGTCAAGCATTAATACCCCTTAGTCCAAGTTTTTGTCAGTCCAAACTTTGCCTTCAGGAAGTCAATTTGCAACAAGCCTTTACCTATTTTAAAACAAGCCACCGACCGCATTTGAGCCTGGGGAAGCAGGAAATTATTTACCATAATGCAGCTGGAGAGTTATTGGAAACCTCAATCGGAAATTTGGTTCTGAAAATCGCTGGAAAACTCTATACACCGCCTGTCCGACTTGGAATCTTGCCAGGGATTTACCGTCAGCATTTGCTGGAAAGAGGACAGGTAGAAGAGAAAGTCTTGACCTTGGCAGATTTAGCCCAAGCGGAAGCTATTTACGGCTGTAATGCCGTGAGAGGCTTATATGAGTTAATCTTACAGGAGAAGTAGACGAAACTGATATTTTTACATGGCTTAGGGCAGTCAGCAGAGTCTTGGAAAGAGGTTCGGAATCTACTGACAGATTATCCTTCTGAGGCTATCGAGTTATTTTCTTCTGAAGTTAACAGCTATCAAAAAGTCAAGGAGCGAGTTTATCAGCGCCTAGCTCAAGAGACAGAACCTTTTGTTTTGATTGGATTGTCCTTAGGTGCTGCACTTGCATTAGAGCTGTCAAGTTACGATTTGCCAAATCTTCAGGCCTTGGTTTTATCAGGTTGTCCATTGAAACTAGCGGGCAATATCCCTTTTTACATTCAGTTGCTGATATTTAAATTGCTGCCTAAGAGGATATTTGAGAAACAGGGAGCAGATAAATCGCTTCTGGTTGGAGTTTCTGAGGAATTAAAAACACTTGATTTAAGGGAGATTGCAAAGAATTGTCCCTATCCAACTTTGTTAATTTGTGGTAGTCAGGATAAGCCAAATCTTAGTTCAATGAAAGCTATTCAAGAACTGATGTCAAATTCCCAGTTCCAGATTATCCCTGACGGTTCTCATGTTCTGAATAGAGCAAAACCAAAGGAGTTTGTAGAAAAGACCAGAAGTTTCCTTGAATTGCTGAAATAAGTTTGATAAAATAATATTGAAAACGATATCATAATTATAGGAGAAAGAAATGAACAAACGTCTATTTTTAAAAATGAGTCTGGCTACCTTGCCAGTTTTAGCCTTGTTTTCACAGCCTGTGTTAGCAGAAGAAAACATTCATTTTTCTAGCTGTAAGGAAGCTTGGGCAAATGGATACTCGGATATTCACGAGGGAGAACCGGGATATTCTGCCAAGTTAGATCGCGATCATGATGGTGTGGCTTGCGAATTGAAGAATGCTCCTAAGGGTGCTTTCAAAGCAAAACAATCAACTGCGGCTCAAAACAATACAAGCTCAGCAACAACAAGTGGCTGGGTTAAGCAGGATGGTGCTTGGTATTACTTTGATGGAAATGGCAATCCAGTGAAAAATGCATGGCAGGGAAGCTATTACCTGAAAGCTGATGGTAAAATGGCACAGAGCGAATGGATTTATGACTCTTCTTATCAAGCTTGGTATTATTTGAAATCAGATGGTTCTTATGCAAAGAATGCATGGCAAGGAGCTTACTACCTTAAATCAAATGGTAAAATGGCACAAGGTGAGTGGGTTTATGACTCTTCTTACCAAGCCTGGTATTACTTGAAATCAGATGGTTCATACGCTCGTAATGCATGGCAAGGAAATTACTATTTGAAATCAGATGGCAAAATGGCTAAAAATGAGCGAGTTGATGGAGGCCGCTACTACGTAGATGCTTCAGGCCTCTGGAAACCATAAGTCAGGATAAAATCTAGAAAGTTAATGCAAACCTTTGCATAAATGAGTGAATTTTGTTATACTATAACTGTAAGCATTTTCAATTAATTCATAATGAAAAAGGAGAATATGATGAGTCAAAAGATTATTGGGATTGACCTTGGTGGAACTTCTATCAAATTTGCAATCTTGACAACAGCAGGAGAAATCCAAGAAAAATGGTCTATCAAGACCAACATTTTGGATGAGGGAAGTCATATCGTAGATGATATGATTGAGTCTATTCAACATCGTTTGGACTTGCTTGGATTGGCAGCAGCGGACTTCCAAGGTATTGGGATGGGATCACCAGGTGTGGTTGACCGTGAAAAAGGGACTGTTATCGGTGCCTACAACCTCAACTGGAAAACCCTTCAACCAATCAAAGAAAAGATTGAAAAAGCCGTGGGTATTCCATTTTTTATCGATAATGATGCCAACGTAGCTGCTCTTGGTGAACGTTGGATGGGTGCTGGTGATAACCAACCAGATGTTGTCTTTATGACACTCGGCACAGGTGTTGGTGGCGGTATCGTCGCAGAAGGAAAATTGCTTCACGGTGTTGCCGGTGCTGCTGGTGAACTTGGCCATATCACTGTGGACTTTGACCAACCAATCGCATGTACTTGTGGGAAAAAAGGCTGTCTTGAGACAGTGGCTTCAGCAACAGGTATTGTCAACTTGACTCGTCGTTACGCAGATGAATACGAAGGCGATGCAGAATTGAAACGTTTGATCGACGACGGTGAAGAAGTAACAGCTAAAACTGTCTTTGACTTGGCAAAAGAAGGAGACGACCTTGCCTTGATCGTCTACCGTAATTTCTCACGTTACTTGGGTATTGCATGTGCCAACATCGGTTCAATCCTTAATCCATCAACAATCGTTATCGGTGGTGGTGTATCGGCTGCAGGAGAATTCCTTCTACAAGGTGTTCAAAAGGTTTATGATGAAAATACCTTCCCACAAGTTCGCACAACAACTAAGCTAGCTCTTGCAACTCTAGGAAATGACGCTGGAGTGATTGGAGCAGCATCACTTGTATTGCAATAAAATAAAAAAGGAGAAAATTGCTTTCCAGAAGCGAGTGATTTTCCTCCTTTCTTTTTTTATGCTATACTAGTTAGGACAATAAATGAGGTGAGAGCAAATGACAAAAGCAGATACAATTTTTAAAGAGAATATTGAACGAATCCTCAAAGACGGTGTCTTTTCTGAACAGGCACGTCCCAAGTACAAGGATGGAACTGTTGCTAACTCTAAGTATGTAACGGGTGCTTTTGCCGAGTATGACTTGGCCAAAGGGGAATTCCCCATCACGACCTTGCGTCCCATTGCCATCAAATCCGCCATCAAGGAAGTGCTCTGGATTTACCAAGACCAGTCTAATAGCCTAGAAGTTCTCAATGACAAGTACAATGTTCACTATTGGAATGACTGGGAAGTGGGGGATACAGGAACCATTGGGGAGCGCTATGGGGCTGTTGTTAAGAAACACGATATCATCAATAAGCTTCTCAAACAGTTGGAAGCCAACCCTTGGAACCGTCGCAATATCATTTCGCTCTGGGATTACCAAGCTTTTGATGAGACGGACGGCCTCCTCCCATGCGCCTTTCAGACCATGTTTGATGTCCGCCGTGTAGATGGGGAAATCTATCTGGATGCGACCTTGACCCAGCGTTCTAATGATATGCTGGTAGCACACCACATCAACGCTATGCAGTACGTAGCTCTTCAAATGATGATTGCCAAGCATTTTGGCTGGAAGGTTGGGAAGTTCTTCTACTTCATCAACAACCTCCATATCTATGACAATCAATTTGAACAAGCTCAGGAATTGCTTCGTCGTGAGCCTTCAAACTGCCAACCACGTTTGGTCTTGAATGTGCCAGATAAGACCAATTTCTTTGATATCAAAGCAGAAGATTTTGAGTTGGTGGATTATGACCCTGTCAAGCCACAGTTGAAGTTTGATCTAGCTATTTAAAAGAATAGAAAAAAGAAGTTGAGACAATGAATCCCAACTTCTTTTGTTTCTTAACGTGATACGCGGCGACGAGCTGCTTTTTTACGGTTTTCTTCGATGAAAGCTACTTTTTGCTCTTCTGGTTCGATTACTTTCTTTTTAAATGCGTATACTGCACCTGCAAGTGCAGCGACAGTTCCTGCGACACCTGTTACAAGACCTTTAGCGAATCCTTTAGCCATGAGTCTTCCTCCTTTATCTTCTTAATCAGCCAGCCCCTTCAAGAGGTCACATTTTTCTGACTGACCTTTTTGTGTTATAATAATAGTAACGAAAAAATGGGAATTTTTCAAGGAAAAAAGATGAAAACAAAAATAATTGTGATTGTTGGACCGACTGCCGTTGGAAAAACAGCCCTTGCCATTGAAGTGGCCAAGCGCTTTGGTGGGGAAGTTGTGAGCGGCGATAGTCAGCAGGTTTACCGAGGTCTAGATATTGGGACGGCTAAGGCTAGCTCAGAGGAGCAGGCAGCTGTTCCCCATCATTTAATCGATGTTAGAGAGGTAACCGAGTCTTACTCGGCTTTTGATTTTGTTTCAGAAGCTAAGATGGCTATTGAGGATATTTACAGTCGTGGCAAGCTAGCTATTATTGCTGGTGGGACTGGGCTTTATATCCAGAGCTTACTTGAAGGATATCATCTGGGTGGAGAGACTCCTCATGAGGAGATTTTAGCTTATCGGGCTAGTTTAGAGCCTTATACAGATGAGGAATTAGCTCATCTTGTGGAGCAAGCTGGCCTTGAAATTCCCCAGTTTAATCGTCGTCGTGCGATGCGTGCCTTGGAAATTGCCCATTTTGGTCAGAATTTGGAAAATCAAGAGACCTTGTATGAACCATTGATTATCTGCTTGGATGATGAACGCAGTCAATTATATGAACGAATCAATCATCGAGTGGACTTGATGTTTGAGGCTGGGCTTTTGGATGAGGCCAAGTGGCTCTTTGCCCATTACCCTGATGTGCAGGCTGCTAAAGGAATTGGCTATAAGGAACTTTTTCCGTATTTCCGTGGAGAGCAGACCTTGGAGGAAGCTAGTGAGAATCTCAAACAGGCTACCCGTCGTTTTGCCAAGCGTCAGCTAACTTGGTTCCGTAATCGCATGCAGATCACCGTTTATCAGATTGGAGAGTCTGGTGTCCAAGACTGCATTTTAAGCCAGATAGAGGAGTTTTTAGATGATTGATACGGAGAAAAAAGAGGAACGAGTCCTGCTCATCGGTGTGGAATTGCAGGGCATGGACAATTTTGACCTCTCTATGGAAGAATTGGCCAGTCTAGCCAAGACAGCTGGGGCAGTCGTTGTAGATAGCTACAGGCAAAAACGTGAAAAGTATGACTCCAAGACCTTTGTCGGCTCTGGTAAGTTGGAAGAGATTGCGCTTATGGTGGATGCAGAAGAAATTACCACTGTCATTGTCAACAACCGTTTGACTCCACGGCAAAATGTCAATCTAGAAGAAGTTCTCGGTGTCAAGGTCATTGACCGTATGCAGTTGATTTTGGATATCTTTGCCATGCGGGCTCGAAGCCATGAAGGGAAGCTCCAAGTCCACCTAGCCCAGCTCAAATATCTCTTGCCTCGCTTGGTTGGTCAGGGGATTATGCTCAGCCGTCAGGCAGGGGGAATTGGTTCTCGGGGACCTGGTGAAAGCCAGCTGGAGCTGAACCGTCGTAGTGTTCGCAATCAAATCACAGATATAGAGCGTCAGCTCAAGGTGGTTGAGAAGAATCGGGCGACTGTCAGAGAAAAACGTCTGGAGTCTAGCACCTTTAAGATTGGTTTGATTGGTTATACCAATGCTGGGAAATCAACTATCATGAACACCTTGACCAGTAAGACTCAGTACGAGGCAGACGAGCTCTTTGCGACTCTGGATGCGACGACTAAGAGTATCCATCTGGGGGGCAATCTACAGGTGACTTTAACTGATACCGTTGGCTTTATCCAAGATTTGCCGACAGAGTTGGTGTCCAGTTTTAAGTCAACCTTGGAAGAAAGCAAGCATGTAGACCTTCTGGTTCATGTTATCGATGCCAGCAATCCTTACCACGAGGAGCATGAAAAAACGGTCCTTTCCATCATGAAAGACTTGGACATGGAGGATATTCCTCGCCTAACACTTTATAATAAAGCGGATTTGGTGGAGGATTTTACGCCGACCCAAACACCTTATGCCCTCATTTCTGCCAAGTCTGAGGATAGTCGTGAGAATTTGCAGGCACTATTTTTAGAGAAAATCAAGGATATTTTTGAATCTTTTACCCTGCGCGTGCCTTTTTCTAAGTCCTACAAGATTCATGTTTTGGAAAGTGTAGCGATTCTTGAAGAACGCGATTATCAGGATGACGGTGAAGTTGTTACAGGCTACATTTCTGAGAAAAATAAATGGAGGTTAGAAGAATTTTATGACTGATATCAAAACTTTGGCTCTGAAGTATGGAGGTTATACAAGTCTGGATAAGGTCTATCTGGATCAGCTCCTAGCTGGTAAAACAGAGCAGGAGCAACTAGCCCTCATTACCCCTCCGCCAAGTGTGGTCAATGCCTACTTTGCAGAACTCTACCAGAAAAAAAGTCCTGAGGCTGCGACGGATTATTTTGCGGAAGTCAGTCAGGAACTGAATCTTTACAATACTGAGCCAAGTTTTACCATAGAAAATAAGCCTTTTATCCGTCTGAACCTATCTGGCAAATCCTTTGGTTTCTGCTATGAGAGTGAGGGTCTTGGTCGAATTTTTTCTGAAAATAAAGAGGTAATCTCGGATGACTTGCTCTTTGAGGTTGCGCAAATTTTCCCCCATCAACTGGTCTTTGAGAAGTCTGGAAAGATTTACATGAAGGCTGTCGAGGACGAGGAAGTTGTGAACGTGGAAAATCTTACAGCTTTGACGGATTTGGAAAGCTTGGCTGATGGTCGCAAGCGTCTTAAAGGTTACAGCCAAGAGGAGTTATTACAAGAAGCCACAGCTTTTTCTGGCAAGCGCTATTTTCGATCGGAAAACCGCACAGCCATGTTATATATTGATTAATTAGAAAGTATCAAATGGATATTCAATTTTTAGGAACGGGGGCTGGTCAGCCCTCTAAAGCCCGCAATGTCTCCAGTCTCGCCCTGAAACTCTTGGACGAGATTAACGAAGTCTGGCTCTTTGACTGTGGAGAAGGTACGCAAAATCGCATTTTGGAAACCACGATTCGACCACGTAAGATCAGCAAAATCTTTATCACCCACCTGCATGGAGACCACATTTTTGGCTTGCCAGGTTTCCTTTCTAGTCGTGCCTTTCAGGCCAATGAAGAGCAGACAGATTTGGAAATCTATGGACCTCAAGGCATCAAATCTTTTGTATTGACCAGTCTACGAGTGTCAGGTTCACGCCTGCCCTATAAGATTCATTTCCATGAATTTGACCAAGATTCTCTAGGGAAAATTCTTGAAACAGATAAATTCACGGTGTATGCGGAAGAGTTGGACCACACTATTTTCTGCGTTGGCTATCGTGTCATGCAAAAGGACTTGGAAGGAACGCTGGATGCTGAAAAGCTCAAGGCAGCTGGAGTCCCATTTGGCCCACTTTTTGGGAAAATCAAAAACGGTCAGGACGTTGTTCTCGAAGACGGTACTGAAGTCAAAGCAGCAGACTATATCTCAGCTCCCCGTCCAGGTAAGATTATCACTATTCTAGGTGACACCCGAAAAACCAATGCCAGCGTACGTCTGGCTGTCAATGCTGATGTCTTGGTCCATGAATCAACTTATGGCAAAGGCGATGAGAAAATTGCCCGTAATCATGGTCACTCAACCAATATGCAGGCGGCGGAGGTCGCAGTAGAAGCAGGTGCTAAACGCCTCCTGCTCAATCATATCAGTGCTCGCTTCCTCTCAAAAGATATCAGCAAACTCAAGAAAGATGCGGCTACAATTTTTGAAAATGTGCATGTAGTCAAAGACTTGGAAGAAGTGGAAATCTAAAAGATTGAGAAAGGATAAGTATGCGTACGATTCTCATTACCGGAGCTAGCGGTGGTCTAGCTCAAGAAATGGTCAAACTTTTACCAGAAGACCAGCTTATCTTGCTTGGTCGAGATAAGGAAAAATTAGCTCAACTCTACGGAAATCATCCCCATGCAGAATTGATTGAAATCGATATTACCGATGATTCAGCCCTAGAAACTCTGGTAACTGACCTCTATTTCCGTTATGGTAAGATTGATGTCTTGATTAATAACGCTGGTTACGGGATTTTTGAAGAATTTGACCAGATTTCTGCCCAAGATATTCATCAGATGTTTGAGGTCAATACCTTTGCCCTGATGAATCTGTCTCGTCGCCTTGCTGCTCCTATGAAGGAAAGACGAAAGGGCCATATCATCAATATCGTTAGCATGGCAGGTTTGATCGCTACTGGCAAGTCCAGCCTTTACTCAGCGACCAAGTTTGCGGCCATTGGGTTTTCAAATGCTCTGCGTCTCGAACTCATGTCCTACGGTGTTTATGTAACGACGGTCAATCCAGGACCAATCCGTACAGGATTTTTTGACCAGGCTGACCCAGATGGTACCTATCTTAAATCAGTTGATCGCTTCCTGCTAGAACCAGATGCAGTAGCTAAAAAGATTGTTAATTGTATAGGAAAAAACAAACGAGAACTCAATCTTCCGTTTTTGTTGAATCTAGCCCATAAGTTTTATACCCTATTTCCCAAGCTAGCTGATAAGTTGGCAGGGGAAACTTTTAATTATAAGTAAAAAAGTTGTTCCGAAAATGGAGCAACTTTTTTGATGATTAGAATAAATCAATTCCAGTCTTATTTAATGCATGACAATGATAAGTGAAGGCGTTGATAAAATTAGAGTAGTATTGCTGATCAATAAATTTTGCGCTTTGCAGATAATTAAATAGATTTTTGGCTAGGGGAATAGCCTCGGGTTTATTCCATCTAAATTGATTGTAAACATGTTCAACTTCTAGAAACATGAGGGGAATAGCTAGATAGCCTCGTTCGAAGGTCTGAAGTGATTTAATTTTTTTAATAATATCGTCAGCCTTTTGATAGTAACCCAGTTCAGAGAAGTATTTTGCGGAGAAAGTGAGAGCATTTAAAATGCGGATGTAGGTGTCAGTATTGGCACTTTCTTTGTACATAAGTAGTAATTGTTTGCTCATATGATCAATAAGTTCCATCGGACAATGATTGACAATGACGCGATAAATTTCAAGTTCGATACTATTAAAGACATCCGATTTCATTAAATGATTGATAATGTTTTGAATTCTGGCAACAGTTTCAGGACTTTTTGATATGGTTGGATAATGTCTTAATTTAATAGATTTGAAAATCATCTCTGCTTGAAGTGGGTTGTCTTTTAGATAGACATCAAATAATTTTTCGTATTCTTCAATATAAGTGAGGATATCTTCTTCATGGACCACATGCTTACCAAATTCTATAGCTGGTAATTCTAAGCAGTCTCCACCTTTATTTGCATAGGCGAGAACAAAATCATTCCATTCAACTCCGATAACAATTAACAGTTTGGCAAAGTTTTCAAGTGAAATTCCTTTGTCTCCTTTTTCAAATTGACTTAGGAACTGTGGTGATACGATATCTGAGGCGGCTTCCTTTAGGCTGAGGCCTCGTGCTTCGCGCAGGTACTTAAATGTAGCTCCAAATGGATATAGGTTTTCCATAAATAGTCTCCTTACATACTTCTAAGACTATTATACAAAAATTTAGAGAAAAAAATGGAGAAAGAAAACTATAGTTACAAAATATTAGAATTCTATGCTATTTTTTATTTTTGTGAACAAGATTGAAACTATAGTTTAGTTTGCGAAAAAATAGATAGGTAGGTAGGGTCTAATAAGCTGTATAAACACAAAAAGGAATAAATTCCTTATAGTAGAGTTAACACCTCTTACTATAAGAGATTTATTCCTAATGTGGTCATGAATAGTTTTTGAGAATAGAGAAAAAGATTTGATGAACCAAACTCAAATTACTTATTAATGCACTGAGTAACGGTGGGCAATATCTACGATATTATCAGCTATAAGGTCTGCGGTTAAATGAGAACCTCCATTATCTAGCTCTTCAAACCAATTTTTCAATACAACATTTGTAACAGGAGAAACAGTATCAGGAGCAATATGATAATTCTTCCTTAAAAACTGTTCTACTTCATCTCTGAGAGTTTGTTCTTTACTTGACAAAATCATATCGTTTCCTCCTTAACTAGGGTTAGTCTATCTGCAATTCTTTGATCACATATACACAATTACGTATCATTCTGATATTTTCCCAAAAGAATTTCAGCGGTTTGTTCTAAGGTATTAAACCCTTGGAAATAATTATCTAAAGTTTCTTTCAATCGTGTAACTTGACCATCAAGAACTGGACCAAATACTGCTGAAAAATGATGAATATTATTTCCAGACTTAGCATCTAATTCCAATCTATTTTTATAAACAAACTGAAAGTATTCTTTGTCAATTTCAAAAATTTTAGTTTCAGAATTATCAAGTTCTTGAAATTGATAACTTAGAACAACCGATTTTACATTCGGATTAAAAGGAATTTCATCTTTTGTTTTCCGCTGAGCCCATTTAATTGCTTGGCTGGGCTTAGATGTCACATAAAATCCTATACCAAAATCACAGTTACGTTTACTATGATAGACATCTATTCCATCTTTTAAAGAAGCAACTTGAGTAGATGTTGTTCCGTGATACCAAATTTTTGTACTGCTAAACTCCTTATTAAAGTTTAACTCTTTCATAAAATAATTATAGCATTTTTCTAGGATTTACGCACCTACTACCTGTTTCAATTCTAGTTTAGATAAGTCAACTACTTTAAAATCCTTCTAAAACTATTATACAAAATTTTAAAGAAAATACTGGAAAAAGTAAACTATAGTTACAAAATATTAGAATTCTATGCTAATTTTTTATTTTAAAAATTATATTGAAACTATAGTTTAAATGTCGAAAAAATTAAATATCTATTATGGTATGATAAGGGAAAGAATAGCTAACAAAGCCGGCTTGTTATACTAGTATAACAAGGATTGACTTACCACTCAATCCTATTCTATCAGCCATCAAAGGAGAAAATGATGAAGAAACTGAAAACCCTCACAACTTCAACAGCTATTGCGCTTGCGTCTGTTGGTGTGCCTGCATTTGCTCAGGAAGCAACTACTACAACAGCAGTTGATACAACTGCTGTAACTGCTGTAAACGAACCTGCTCTTGTTTCTAAACCTGTAGCCGATGCAAAACCAGAAATGAAGAAATCTTCTGATGTCAAGCCTGCTCTTGATGCTCAAGCGTCTACTGTTAAGCAAGTTGAAGCTGAAAGTGAAACAGCAAAAGCTGAAGCTACTTCTGCTAACCAAGCTGTTACAACTACTGAAACTGCTTTGACAAGCGCTAAAGAGGACTTGAAGTCAGCGGAAGCTGTTAAAGCAAATGCTACAGAAGAAAATATCACTGCTACAAAAGCCAAACAAGACGCCAATGTAAAAGCTCAAGAAGCCAATCAAAAAGCAACTGAAGCATCTACTGAAGCGATTAAAGCTCAAACTGAAACTGTAGCAACTGAAACAGCTAACGTTGCAAGCGCAACAAGTAAGAAAGCTGAAGCTGATAAAACAGTAACCGCTAAAGAAGCGAATGTAAAATCAGCTGAAGACGCGCTAAATGGTTCAGGACTTGGTGAAGCTAAAGCCTCTCTTGCCCAAGCTGAAAAAGATATTGAACAAGCCAATGCCAATATCTCAAGCGCAACAACAGCTGTCAAAACCGCTAAGAAAGCAGATAGCAACCGCGCAGACGCCATCAAACAAGCTGAGAACAATGTGAATGTCAAAAATGACGCCTTGAAACTAGCTAAAGAAATGATGGACGCAGACCAAAACAAAGTTGAATCTATCCAAGAAAAAGCGGATGCTACAGCGTCTAAAGAAAAAGAAGCTCAAACTGCGTTGCATATTGAAAAAGCTAAATTATCAAAAGAGAAAATTACTACAAGTAATGTTGTTTACAATTTGACAGCTGAAGAAAAAGTCAAATACGGATTTAATAAAGACCAAGTGACTTTTAAAGACGCTTATGAATACTGGAAAAAGAATTGGACTGATGATGCTAGTGAATTATTACAAAAGTTAGCTATCGAAGTCACTAAAAAGTTTAATGTTAAAATCGATGAGAGCGATTCTAAACGTACAGTTGATATTAATAATTTAACAAAAGATCAAATTATTGAAATTAGTAATTTTTACGCTAATCTAACAACTGAACTTGCAAAATTAGTAGGGCAAGAGAATCATCCTCATCTTGACCAAGATGCTATTGATTACAGTAAACAAATTGCTAAAGAATATGAAAAGCGTGGTACAAGCCCACTTACTGACGGACATTTACCTTACAGTGTTAAAAAACCAATTGAAAAACGTAATGACTTATTTGAACATGCTGAAAACTTGGCTCCAGTAATTGGTTCTAAAGATGCAACCAACATGTTTGATTTGAAACACTCTATTATAACAGCATTCAGAATGTATTCATTCTTTGATAAAAGTTCTAAGTGGGGACACTTAACTAATAATATAAATGCTAAAAACAGCGTTGCGATGACAGTTGCTAATATTAACGGTGATTATTGGTTTGTAAACACTTTTGCTACTGAAACAAAACGACCAATCAACCTCAACCAAAACATTGCCCAACTTGAAGCTAAACTAGCTGAAGCACAAAAACAAAACAGTCAAGCTCAAACTGCTCTTACAAATGCTAAAGCAGAATTGGCAGAAGCTTCACGCAAATATGCTTCTGCACTTGACGCTAAAACAGAAGCTGAAAAAGAATTGGCAAGCAAAACAGCTAGTCCACTTCAAACAGAAGTCGCTGAAAAGAACTTGCAATTGGCAAACCTTGCTTTGAAAAATGCACAAGAACGTAAAGCAACTGCTGAAACAGCTGTTGAAAACTTCTCAAGAAGCCAAGCAGAAAAAGAAACTGCTCTTGAAACAGCTAAAGCTGAACTAGCTACAGCTAAAACTGATAAAAAAGATGCTGAAACTGCTCTTACAACTGCGCAAGCAAAATTGCAAGCAGAAGAAAACAAGTTGACTGCACTTCAAGCTGAACAAGCGAAACTACATGAAGAAAAAGACCAATTGGTGTCAGATGCGAAAGCAATTGCAACTGAATTGAGTGCTTATCTAAATGCAGATAAGAATCTTGCAGATGCGCAAGCAAAAGTAGCTGATTTAGAAACAAAATTGACTCAAGCAAAATCTGCTGCAAAATTGGCACAAGACAAATTGGACGCCGTTACAGTCAAATTGAAAGCTGAACAAGCTAAATTAGTTGAAATCCAAGAAGAGTTTGATAAGTTGGTTAAGGCTGAAAGAAAGGACTACTACAATTTATCAGGTTGGTATCTGGAATATCTTGCAGGGAAACAAGCGGATAAGAAAACAGATACAGAACTCAAGAAAGTAGAAGACTCAAAAGCTTCTCAAGCTGGTAACTGGATTGAGTCAGCTGGTCGCTGGTGGTACAAACATGCTGATGGTTCATATACAACCAACGGTTGGGAACAAATCAAGGATAAATGGTACTACTTTGATCACGCAGGTTGGATGAAAACTGGCTGGGTCAAAACTAGTAGCTCATGGTATTACTTGAACAACTCAGGTTCAATGGCTACAGGATGGGTAAAAGATAATGGTACATGGTATTACCTTAACAAGTCAGGTTTAATGGCTACAGGATGGGTAAAAGATAACGGTACATGGTATTACTTGAACAAGTCAGGCTCAATAGCTACAGGTTGGATAAAAGATAACGGTACATGGTATTACTTGAATAACTCAGGCTCAATGGCTACAGGATGGGTAAAAGATAATGGTTCATGGTACTATCTTGACAAGTCAGGTGCTATGACAACAGGATGGTTTAAAGTTTCTGGTAAATGGTACTACGCCTATAGTTCAGGAGCTTTAGCAGTAAACACCACTACACCAGATGGCTATACAGTCAATACCAACGGTGAGTGGGTAGAATAAGGATGAGAAAAGGAATTTGAAATCATGAAAAATAAAAAAATATTAGTTAGTTCTTTATTAGCAGGTTCGTTGTTATCAGTGGGTCTTATGGCTTCTAAACCAATGGAAGTTCATGCCTTAACAGATATGAGTGTCAAGGATACTCAAAATCCCTTGAAAATCACCTTGATACCGACAGCGGGAGGTTCTACATCAGCTACTCTTTTAGTTGACCTACAAAGAAGTTCCAACGTTAATGATAGCACTTCTCTCTATTTTGATATAGTTAATGAGAGTACTGGAACTTTGACTGAATCGCATTATTTTGGTAAATTTGATGGTAAGAATAGATTACAGTCGGGTATTAATTTACTTCTAGTAGAGGATGGCAATTATTATTTAGATATATATAGTGTAGATGATTTTGGAAAACGTTATTTTGGACGTTCAGAAATTTTTAGAATATCAGATAAGGAATATTATCCTATTAAGAAGGTAGAGACACCAAAAGCTACTGGAACTCAAAAACAAACCACTAACTCTAACTCAGGTCAAACTGGCTGGTCAGGTTCTTCCTACTACAAAGCTGGTGTGAAAGTAGTCAATCAATGGATTTTTGATGTTCAATACAATTCATACTTCTACCTAAATGCTTCAGGGAACTTTGTTCAAAATGCTTGGTCAGGCAATTACTACCTCAAATCAGGTGGCTACATGGCTAAGAGCGAGTGGATTTATGACAATAACTATAAATCATACTATTACTTGACAGCAGAGGGTAGCTATGCACGTAATGCCTGGGCTGGAAGTTACTACCTTAAATCAGATGGTAAAATGGCTAAGAGTGAGTGGATCTATGATAGCAGCTACCAATCTTACTATTACCTAACATCAGAAGGCAGCTATGCTCGTAACACATGGGTAGGCGACTACTATCTCAAGTCAAATGGTAAGATGGCAGTTAGCGAACGTACCCCAGATGGCTACCAAGTAGATGGCTTAGGTAAGTGGGTAAAATAAGGAAAAAAGAAAAGGAAAATGAAAAAATGGGATTATTTACAGACTCACTAAAAGTTAGTTCTGGTTTAACACTAGGACATGCAGCAACAAAAATAGGTATCCAAAAAACATTGTCAGCAGCTGAGGAGAGAGCAGCTACAAAGTTTAAAAATTATCAAGCTAGATTTTTTGACCCAATTGTACGTGAAGATTTGTGTCATTTAGAAGTCGATGGTCATTTAAGAGCTAAACACTACCCTTTCCCTGAGAAAGCTAGTGGAATAAATATTTCCGTATTACAAAAGGATGTTCAATATTTAACAAAGGAATTTAATGGTGAGAAATTAGTGAACTTTATTAAAAGACATCCATTATTTATAGCTTTTATCGTCTTGTTATTAAGTGTTCCAATCGGTTTATCAGATATTGGTTCGGTATTAGGATTTTCAGCATTTGTTTTTGTAGTTAGGTTGATATTTGCACGACCTAAAAAATTTCAAAGATTATTGATAGAAGACGCTAAACAATACTGGAAAATTAGGGAGTATATAAGACATGCTTTAGAAGTGGGAGAATTGACACCACAAGCAAGTTTGAAAAAATTATTAAAAGCTAGATTAGTGCAACGTTTCCCAGATACTATCGAAGAAATTGAAGCACATGCATTTAATTACAGACACGGATTGTAAAAACTAAAAAACCTCAAGAACTAGATTTTATTCCTGGTTCTTGAGGTTTTTAGGTTATTCGATTTAGAGTGATTCTCATACTCAATGAAAATCAAAGAGCAAACTAGGAAGCTAGCCGCAGGCTGTACTTGAGTACGGTAAGGCGACGCTGACGTGGTTTGAATTTGATTTTCGAAGAGTATCAACTATCAAACTGGACTTCTTCTAGTAAATAGTCGATAAAGCGTTCGCCCATCTTAGATAGGCTGGTTTTCTCATGCTGGATATAGACCAGCTCAATTGGGTCATCAATATCAAGTGGGATAGAAACGATATTGTCTCCGTTGAGGTTGCTGTTCAAAATCCCTGTTGCAATGGTATAACCATCCAAACCAATCAAGAGATTAAAGAGAGTGGCACGGTCACTGACTACGATGGATTTCTTGTGGTGCTCTTGGGAAAGAATCTCTTCTGAAAAGTAGAAGGAGTTGTGAGTTCCTTGGTCATAGCTGAGGTAAGGGAAATTCTCCAAATCAGACAGTTTGACCTTGTCTTTCTTTGCCAGAGGATTAGTCTTGCTGACAAAGATATGCGGTTGTGCTGTGAAGAGATGGTGAGCCAGCAGGTGGTTGTCATCCAGCATTTTGGTTAAAACATCACGGTTGTAACTGTTCAAAAATAGGACACCGACCTCACTACGGAAGTTTTTGACGTCGTCGATAATTTCCCAAGTCCGAGTTTCACGAAGAAAAAGCTCGTATTTTTCCATATCGCTTTTCTTGAGCAGAGAGACGAAGGCATTGACCACAAAGGCATAGTGTTGGGAGGAAACGCTAAAGAGTTCGCGGTGGGCGACAGGATTTTTATAACGTTCCTCTAGAAGCTGAGTTTGCTCGACAACCTGACGGGCATAAGATAGAAACTCCATCCCATCACGGGTCAAGGTGATACCCTTGGGATTGCGGATAAAGATTTCAATGCCCATTTCATTTTCCAAATCTCTCACAGCGTTGGAAAGACTCGGCTGGGTGATAAAGAGTTGCTTGGCTGCCTCATTCATGGAGCCAGTTTCGACGATTTTGATAATATAGTGTAATTGTTGAATTCTCATGTTTTTATTGTACCACACTTGTGTCAGAATCGCCAAAGAAGATAGGAAAATCAGGAGGAGTATGTGAGTCTCTTCTTGAAAAAAACACAAAATTTTGCTAGAATGAGTCTTATGAAAACATTCTATGATGTGCAGCAATTCCTCAAACGATTTGGTATTATTGTTTATATGGGAAAACGCTTATATGATATTGAACTGATGAAGTTGGAACTCTCACGGATTTACGATGCAGGGTTGATGGACAAACTAGACTATCTAGAGGCAGAAGCAGTTCTTCGTAGAGAGCACAAGCTAGAATTGGATTATATTGAGAAAAATGGAGAAAAGAACTAATGGTTACTTGGATTTTGTGGGCACTTATACTAGCAATGTTGGCGTGGATGGGCTTTAACTATCTTCGTATTCGCCGTGCGGCTAAAATCGTAGACAATGAGGAGTTTGAAGCCTTGATTCGTACAGGTCAATTGATTGATTTGCGTGATCCAGCAGAATTCCACAGAAAACATATCCTTGGAGCCCGCAATATTCCTTCAAGCCAGTTGAAGACTAGTCTTGCAGCCCTTCGTAAGGATAAACCTGTCCTTCTCTACGAAAACCAACGTGCGCAACGTGTGACAAATGCAGCCCTTTACTTGAAAAAACAAGGTTTTTTTGAGATTTATATCCTTTCTTATGGTTTGGATTCTTGGAAAGGTAAAGTCAAAGTCGAGAAATAAGAAAACGAGCTTGGATATTTCCGAGCTCATTTTTTAACCACTTTTTCTGAGAAGTTCACGAATACTTGCTAATTCTTCCGAGTTTAGGGGTCGATAGTCCCCTTCTTTTAGATTCTCATCCAAACTCCAAGGTCCAAAATGGGTGCGCTTTAGGGAGGTCACTTTAACACCAACCGATAGGAACATTTTCTTGACTTGATGAAATTTTCCTTCTGAAATGGTGATAGAGGCTTGACTGAGGGAAGGATTTGCAGATAGAATCTTTAGTCTTGCAGGTTTACAGACAGTACCATCTAAAAAGACAATTCCCTTTTGAAAGGCTTGAATATGGTCAGGTGTCAGAAGTCCATTAACCTCAACTCGATAAGTCTTATCGACATGATACTGAGGATGAAGGAGCTGAAAGCCCAAGGGACCGTTGTCGGTCAAGAGGAGGAGTCCCGTCGTATCTCGGTCCAGTCGGCCGACGGCATAGAGCTTGTCAGACTGGATGTCAGGCGGAAGGATGTCCATGACGGTTGGAAGTTCCCTGTCTTTGTTGGCTGTAACGACACCAGCAGGCTTATGAAGCATAAGGTAGGTGTGCTCATAACCTTGGATGATTCGGCCCTGAAAAAGGAGTTCTTGTAGTCCTGTATCGATATTCTGAGCTAGGGAGCGGGCTGGGCAACCATCGACGAGAATGTTCCCTTTGAGGAGTGCTTGCTTCATGGCCTTTCGGCTGATTTTTTCTTGGGCTAATAAATTATCTAAACGCATACTGTGCCTATCTTATCATAAGTATCTTACTTTGAAAAGGCTTGACGTGAAAAGAAAAGCAGAGTGAAAACATTTACACTTGCTTGAGTTATGTTATTTACCTGAAATTATGGTATAATCGTTCAGTTAGAAAATAAATTTTGAATATTATAGAGGAAATCATGACAAAATTAAGAGAAGATATCCGTAACATTGCGATTATCGCCCACGTTGACCACGGTAAAACAACCCTCGTTGACGAATTATTGAAACAATCAGAAACGCTTGATGCACGTACTGAATTGGCAGAGCGTGCTATGGACTCAAACGATATCGAAAAAGAGCGTGGAATTACCATCCTTGCTAAAAATACAGCCGTTGCCTACAACGGAACTCGTATCAACATCATGGACACACCAGGACACGCGGACTTCGGTGGAGAAGTTGAGCGTATCATGAAAATGGTTGACGGTGTTGTTTTGGTCGTAGATGCCTACGAAGGAACCATGCCACAGACTCGTTTCGTATTGAAAAAAGCCTTGGAACAAGATCTTGTCCCAATCGTTGTTGTTAACAAAATTGATAAACCATCAGCTCGTCCAGCAGAAGTAGTGGACGAAGTCTTGGAACTTTTCATCGAGCTTGGTGCAGATGACGACCAGCTTGATTTCCCAGTGGTGTATGCTTCAGCGATCAACGGAACTTCTTCATTGTCAGATGATCCAGCTGACCAAGAAGCGACTATGGCACCAATCTTTGACACGATTATCGACCATATTCCAGCTCCAGTAGATAACTCAGATGAGCCTTTACAGTTCCAAGTGTCACTTTTGGACTATAATGACTTCGTTGGACGTATCGGTATCGGTCGTGTCTTCCGTGGTACTGTTAAGGTTGGGGACCAAGTTACCCTTTCTAAACTTGACGGCACAACTAAAAACTTCCGTGTTACAAAACTCTTCGGTTTCTTTGGTTTGGAACGTCGTGAAATCCAAGAAGCAAAAGCAGGTGACTTGATTGCCGTTTCAGGTATGGAAGACATCTTTGTCGGTGAGACCATTACTCCGACAGACGCAGTTGAAGCTCTTCCAATCCTACACATCGATGAGCCAACTCTTCAAATGACTTTCTTGGTTAACAACTCACCATTTGCTGGTAAAGAAGGTAAATGGGTGACTTCTCGTAAGGTGGAAGAACGTTTGCAGGCAGAATTGCAAACAGACGTTTCCCTTCGTGTTGACCCAACTGATTCACCAGATAAATGGACTGTTTCAGGACGTGGAGAATTGCACTTGTCAATTCTTATCGAAACAATGCGTCGTGAGGGATATGAACTTCAAGTATCTCGTCCAGAAGTTATCGTAAAAGAAATCGACGGTGTTAAATGTGAACCATTTGAACGTGTTCAAATCGATACTCCAGAAGAATACCAAGGATCTGTTATCCAAAGCCTTTCTGAACGTAAAGGTGAAATGTTGGATATGATTTCAACTGGTAATGGTCAAACTCGTTTGGTCTTTCTTGTTCCAGCGCGTGGTTTGATTGGGTACTCAACTGAGTTCTTGTCAATGACTCGTGGTTACGGTATTATGAACCATACCTTCGACCAATACTTGCCATTGATTCCAGGTGAAATTGGTGGTCGTCACCGTGGTGCCCTTGTTTCTATCGATGCTGGTAAGGCTACAACTTACTCAATCATGTCTATCGAAGAACGTGGTACAATCTTTGTCAACCCAGGTACTGAAGTTTACGAAGGAATGATCATCGGTGAAAACTCTCGTGAAAATGACTTGACAGTTAACATCACTAAGGCAAAACAAATGACCAACGTTCGTTCAGCTACTAAGGACCAAACAGCTGTAATCAAGACGCCTCGTATCTTGACACTTGAAGAATCTCTTGAGTTCTTGAACGACGATGAGTACATGGAAGTAACGCCTGAGTCTATCCGTTTGCGTAAACAAATCCTTAACAAGGCAGAGCGTGAGAAAGCTAATAAGAAGAAAAAATCAGCTGAATAAGAGCTAGAAAGAGATAAAGATGGTTTATTTAATCATAGGAATCCTCTTATTACTACTCTATGTATTTGCGACACCACAAAGCATTAAAGGGACAGTCAATATCGTCCTTGTCGTCTTTGCTTTCGTAGCACTTTTGATTTTGCTGATGCTGTCTGTCCTGCAAATCTTTCAGCTACCGACAGAATTCTTTATCGCAATCGCCATGCTCTTCCTAGCATACTTTAGCTTGCGAGATATTACCCTCATGTCGGTCCATAAAAGTAAAAGAAGATAAAAGAGAGTTTCGGCTCTCTTTTTGCTTGTTAGAATGCCTAATCTGAGCATTTTCATTTAGAATTATTTCCATAAAAATGGTAAAATAGTAGGAGTAGAAATGGAGTTTGAGACATGAAAGTAATAGATCAATTTAGAAATAAGAAAGTCCTTGTTTTAGGTTTGGCCAAGTCTGGTGAATCTGCAGCTCGTTTGTTGGATAAGCTAGGTGCCATTGTGACGGTAAATGATGGGAAGCCTTTCGAAGACAATCCAGCTGCGCAAAGTTTGCTGGAAGAAGGGATCAAGGTTATCACAGGTGGCCATCCTTTGGAACTTTTGGATGAAGAGTTTGCCCTTATGGTGAAAAATCCAGGCATTCCCTACAGCAATCCTATGATTGAAAAGGCTTTGGCCAAGGGAATTCCAGTCTTGACTGAGGTGGAATTGGCTTACTTGATTTCAGAAGCGCCCATTATCGGTATCACAGGTTCAAATGGAAAAACAACCACAACGACTATGATTGGGGAAGTTTTGACTGCTGCTGGGCAACATGGTCTTTTATCAGGAAATATCGGCTATCCTGCCAGTCAGGTTGCTCAAACTGCGACAGACAAGGACACGCTTGTCATGGAACTTTCTTCCTTCCAACTCATGGGTGTGCAAGAATTCCATCCTGAGATTGCTGTTATTACCAATCTCATGCCAACTCATATCGACTACCACGGTTCTTTTGAGGAATATGTAGCAGCTAAGTGGAATATCCAGAACAAGATGACAGCAGCTGATTTCCTTGTCTTAAACTTTAACCAAGACTTGGCAAAAGAATTGGCTACCCAAACACAGGCTACTGTTGTTCCATTTTCAACACAGGAAAAGCTTGCTGGAGCTTATCTAGAAGATGGTCAGCTCTACTTCCGTGGAGAAGTGGTCATGGCAGCTAGCGAAATCGGAGTTCCAGGTAGCCACAATGTGGAAAATGCCCTTGCAACGATTGCTGTAGCCAAGCTTCGTGGTGTGGATAACCAAACCATTAAGGAAACTCTTTCAGCCTTTGGTGGTGTCAAACACCGTCTCCAATTTGTGGATGAAATCAAAGGTGTTAAGTTCTATAATGATAGTAAATCAACCAATATCTTGGCTACTCAAAAAGCCTTGTCAGGATTTGACAACAGCAAGGTCGTCTTGATTGCAGGTGGTTTGGATCGTGGCAATGAGTTTGACGAATTGGTTCCAGATATTACTGGACTCAAGAAGATGGTCATCCTTGGTCAGTCTGCAGAACGTGTCAAACGGGCAGCGGATAAGGCTGGTGTAGCTTATGTGAATGCGACTGATATTGCAGATGCGACCCGCAAGGCCTACGAGCTTGCGACTCAAGGAGATGTAGTCCTTCTCAGTCCTGCCAATGCTAGCTGGGATATGTATGCTAACTTTGAAGTACGTGGCGACCTCTTTATCGACACAGTAGCGGAGTTAAAGGAATAAGTATGAAAAAAATTGTCTTTACAGGTGGGGGGACGGTTGGACACGTGACCCTCAATCTTTTGTTAATGCCCAAGTTTATCGAAGATGGCTGGGAAGTCCACTATATCGGGGACAAGCGTGGTATTGAACACCAAGAAATCCTCAAGTCAGGTTTGGATGTCACCTTTCATTCCATTGCGACTGGAAAATTGCGTCGCTATTTCTCTTGGCAAAATATGATGGACGTCTTTAAAGTTGGCTGGGGGATTGTCCAATCTCTCTTTATCATGTTGCGACTTCGTCCACAGGCCCTTTTTTCAAAGGGAGGTTTTGTCTCTGTGCCGCCTGTTATCGCAGCGCGTGTGTCAGGAGTGCCTGTCTTTATTCACGAATCTGACCTGTCTATGGGCTTGGCCAATAAAATCGCCTATAAATTTGCGACTAAGATGTATTCAACCTTTGAACAAGCTTCAAGTTTGTCTAAGGTTGAGCATGTGGGAGCAGTGACCAAGGTTTCAGATCAAAAAAATCCAGAACCCGATGAATTGGTGGATATTCAAACCCACTTTAATCCCCAATTGCCAACTGTATTGTTTGTCGGTGGTTCAGCAGGCGCTCGTGTCTTTAACCAATTGGTGACAGACCATAAGAAAGAACTGACAGAGCGCTACAATATTATCAATCTAACTGGAGATTCTATCCTGAACGAGTTGAGCCAAAATCTTTTTCGTGTTGACTATGTGACCAATCTCTATCAACCCTTGATGGAATTGGCTGATATTGTTGTGACAAGAGGTGGCGCCAATACGATTTTTGAGCTCTTGGCCATGGCAAAATTACATGTTATTGTGCCGCTTGGTCGTGAAGCTAGTCGTGGAGACCAGATTGAAAACGCAGCCTACTTTGTTAAGAAAGGCTATGCAGAAGAGCTTCAAGAAAGCGATTTGACCTTGGATAGTTTGGAAGAGAAGCTGTCTCACTTACTAAGCCACAAGGAAGACTACCAAGCTAAGATGAAGGCTTCTAAGGAATTGAAATCTCTAGCAGATTTTTATCAACTATTGAAAAACGATTTATCATAAGGAAAGTAAATGTCAAAAGATAAGAAAAATGAGGGCAAAGAAATCCTCGAAGAATTGAAAGAGTTATCAGAATGGCAGAAACGGAACCAAGAATATCTAAAAAAGAAGGCTGAAGAAGAGGCAGCCCTAGCTGAGGAGAAGGAAAAGGAAAGACAAGCTCGAATGGGAGCAGAATCTGAGAAATCAGAGGATAAGCAGGACCAGGAGAGTGAAGCAGACCATGAAGACTCAGAATCAGCCATGAAAGAGTCTGAAGAAAAAGTAGAAGCTCCAGAGGGTGACAAAGAGGAAGAAGAGATAGAAGAATCAGGGGCTAAAGAGAAGGAGGAACAGGATAAAAAACTTGCTAAAAAGGCTACAAAGGAAAAACCAGCCAAAGCAAAGATTTCTGGCCTCCATATCTTGCGAGCTCTAACGATTTTATTTCCAAGTCTGCTTTTATTGATTATCTCTGCTTACTTACTCAGTCCTTATGCGACCATGAAGGATATCCGTGTTGAGGGAACAGTGCAAACTACGGCTGATGATATTCGACAGGCTTCAGGCATTCAGGATTCGGATTATACGATTAACCTTCTGCTAGATAAGGCAAAATATGAAAAGCAGATCAAGTCTAACTATTGGGTTGAATCAGCTCAGCTTGTCTACCAATTTCCAACTAAATTTACTATCAAGGTTAAGGAATATGATATTGTAGCCTACTATGTTTCTGGAGAAAGTCATTATCCTATTCTTTCCAGTGGTCAGCTTGAGACCAGTGCTGTGAGCTTGGTCAGTCTACCAGAAACTTATTTATCTGTTTTCTTTAATGATAGTGAACAAATCAAGACTTTTGTCTCAGAACTTTCTCAAATTAGTCCAGAACTCAAGGATGCTATCCAAAAGGTGGAATTAGCTCCAAGCAAGGTGACTTCCGATTTAATTCGATTGACCATGAATGATTCGGACGAAGTCTTGGTTCCCCTTTCTGAAATGAGTAAGAAACTGCCTTACTACAGTAAGATTAAGCCTCAATTGTCAGAACCGAGTGTGATTGACATGGAAGCTGGCATCTACAGCTACACTGTGGCGGATAAATTAATTATGGAGGCTGAGGAAAAAGCTAAAAAAGAGGCCGAAGAAGCTGAGAAGAAACAGAAAGAGGAAGAGAAGAAAAGACTGGAAGAACAGCAGAATCAATTGGAAGAAGAGAAGAAAAAGCTGGAGGAAGAAAGCAATCGAAATCAAACGCCCCAGCGTTCACCGCGTCGCTAGCTTTACCTTTTCTCCTATAGCTCTTTAGTTGCCATGTTTTTACTTGACAAGTGCTAGTAGAAATAATAGAATAATAGAAAACCTTTAAAGCAGTCCAGAGAGGCAGCTAAGGTTAGACGGTGAAAGGGTGGAGACTACCCATTTTTCGTGGAACCTTGCTGTTGGCAGGTTCCTTTTTTCGTGGCTTCTTGTGGCCAGACTCTCTCACTAGCAAAGGTAAAAGGAGAAACCTATGCGAGAACATCGTCCAGTCATTGCTCTTGATTTTCCAAGCCTTGAGGCGGTCAAGAAATTTTTAGCTCTTTTTCCAGAGGAAGAAAGCCTTTATCTAAAGGTAGGGATGGAGCTCTATTATGCAGCGGGTCCTGAGATTGTATCTTACTTGAAAGGTCTGGGTCACAGTGTCTTTTTGGATCTCAAACTTCATGACATTCCCAATACAGTCAAGTCAGCAATGAAGGTCTTGTCTCAGCTTGGTGTGGATATGACCAATGTTCATGCGGCTGGGGGGGTAGAGATGATGAAGGCTGCGCGTGAAGGCCTTGGAAACCAAGCCAAATTGATCGCTGTCACTCAGCTGACCTCAACATCGGAAGCTCAGATGCAGGATTTTCAAAATATCCAAACCAGCCTGCAGGAGTCTGTCATTCATTATGCTAAGAAGACAGCTGAAGCTGGCTTGGATGGTGTCGTTTGCTCGGCTCAGGAAGTACAAGTCATCAAGCAGGCTACCAATCCAGATTTTATCTGTCTGACACCGGGCATTCGTCCTGCAGGTGCTGCGGTTGGAGATCAAAAACGCGTTATGACACCTGCTGATGCCTATCAAATCGGCAGTGACTATATTGTAGTGGGACGTCCCATTACCCAAGCTGAGGATCCTGTTGCAGCTTATCATGCCATCAAAGATGAATGGACACAGGACTGGAATTAAAGAACTAGATTAGAAAAATAAAAGGAGAATACCATGACACTTGCTAAAGATATCGCTAGCCACCTCTTGAAAATTCAAGCCGTTTACCTCAAACCAGAGGAGCCTTTCACTTGGGCATCTGGTATCAAGTCACCAATTTATACAGATAACCGTGTGACACTAGCCTATCCAGAAACTCGTACTCTCATTGAAAATGGTTTTGTGGATGCTATCAAAGAAGCCTTTCCTGAGGTAGAAGTCATTGCAGGAACTGCGACGGCAGGGATTCCTCACGGAGCTATTATTGCTGATAAGATGAACTTGCCATTTGCCTACATCCGTAGCAAACCAAAAGACCACGGTGCTGGTAACCAAATTGAAGGCCGTGTGGCTCAAGGACAAAAGATGGTAGTGGTTGAAGACTTGATTTCAACAGGTGGTTCTGTTCTTGAGGCAGTGGCAGCAGCCAAGCGAGAAGGAGCAGATGTGCTTGGAGTTGTAGCGATTTTCAGCTACCAATTGCCAAAAGCAGATAAGAACTTCTCAGATGCAGGTGTCAAACTTGTGACGCTTTCTAACTACAGTGAACTTATTCATCTAGCCCAAGAAGAAGGCTATATCACCCCAGAAGGATTAGGTCTCCTTAAACGCTTTAAAGAAGACCAAGAAAATTGGCAAAATGCCTAAAACATAGAAAATCAGGTAGTCACTAGAATTACCTGATTTCTTTTTGTGATGTTATTGGATCTTATACTCAATGAAAATCAAAAAGCAAACTAGGAAGCTAGCCACAGATTGCTCAAAGCACTGCTTTGAGGTTGTAGATAAAGCTGACGTGGTTTGAAGAGATTTTCGAAGAGTATTAGTCGACTTTTCCACCTTCAACAACTAGATCATCTGCTTTAGCAGCGTCACCGTAGGTTGGGTGAAGTGCTTTTTCATAGGCCTTGTGGAAGAAGTTTTCTTTGCCTAATTTTTCAATATCTTTATTGATAAAGTCTAGCAATTCTTGGTTGTCTTTTTGAACTGCTGCTGCAATGGTATCTGGGTCACCGAGGGAAGTAATTCCTACTTCAAACCCTTTATTTTCAAGCGCCCAAGCTAGGACTTCCGTATTATCAGTAGAGAAGGCATCTCCACGTCCGTCAAGAAGAGCTTGGTAAGAGTCACTGTATTGGTCGTATTTTTGAAGTTTGATTTCTGGATGATTCTTTTCAAAATAAGTCTCAGCCGTCGTTCCTTTTGTGACAATCAAGGTTTTACCTTCCAATTGTTTGATGTCTGTAATGAGACCAGTTTTAGGTGATACGACACCAAGAGAAACTTTCATATATGGAAGGGCAAAATCAACTTGTTTCTTACGTTCATCAGTCACTGTAAAGTTGGCAAGAGTAATATCTACCTTGTTTGAAATCAAGTATTCAGCACGGTTAGCAGCATCGACTGAAACGTATTTAACCTTGACACCAAGGTCTTGAGCCAGTTGGTTCCCAAGCTCAATATCGTAACCTTGGTAAGAACCATCATTGTCAACGTAACCAAAGGGTTTTTTGTCTCCAAATACGGCGATTCGTAGCTCACCGCTTTTTTTGATGTCATCGATAGTGCGAGCCTTGGCAGTCGTTTTTCCAGATGAGGAACCTGCATTTCCACCTGTGCTACAAGCTGTGACAAAGATAAGGGCAAAGGCAAGTGCCAAAAGAGTTAAGAGTGGTTTGATTAGTTTCATAAGAATCTCCTTTATAGATATGAGCCAAATTGGCTAAAGTCAAAGATGTTTAAAAATTCCTGTGTACGTTTGGTTTTCGGATTGGTGAAGAAGTCTTGAGCCGTTCCTTCTTCAGCGATTTTTCCTTGGTCGAGGAAGATAATCCGATCGGCAATAGCTTGGGCAAACTGCATTTCATGGGTTACTAAAATCATGGTGCGACCTTCTTGAGCCAAATCATTGATGAGTTCCAGAACCTCGCGTACCATTTCTGGATCCAGTGAAGCAGTCACTTCGTCAAAGAGGATAATTTCTGGATGCATGAGAAGGGCACGGACAATTGCAACCCGTTGCTTTTGTCCACCAGACAATTGACGTGCAAAGCTATGTTGTTTATTTAGCAAACCAACACGTTCCAGTAGTTGCAGAGCTTCTTCAGTTACTTCCTTCTTGTCTCTTCCTTGAGCCTTGATAGGACCTAGGATGAGGTTTTGTAGGACATCCAGATGGGGAAAGAGTTCATAACTTTGAAAGACCATGCCAATCTTTTGGCGAACTAGGTGAAAATCTTTTTTATTTTCAACGATAGACTGACCATCCAGAAGAATATCTCCACCTTGAATACTTTCTAAGCCATTGAGACAACGAAGGAGGGTACTTTTCCCACAACCAGATGGCCCAAGAATAACCACAACTTCTCCCTTTTTGATATCTAGAGAAAGTCCTTGGAGGATGGGATTGTCTCCGAAGGATTTTTTTAGTTCCTTGATTTCTAAGATAGTTTCAGACATTTAGTTCCTCCAATGTTTTTCTAAGTGAGTAGATAGTTTGGAAATAGGGAAGCAGACTGCGAAATACAAGACCAGAATGGTTCCATAAATCCAAAAGGAAGCGGTTGGGATAGTCAGGCGATTGCTATCGATGATTTGTTGTCCAACCTTGGTCACTTCAACAACCCCAATCAAGACAACCAAGGAAGTGGTTTTAATCATCCGAGTAACAAGGTTTATGGCTTGTGGCAGCAGTCTTCTCAAGACTTGAGGGATGATAATGTGGTAGTAGAGTTGCACTTTAGTTAAGCCAAGTGCCTGTCCACTTTCAAACTGATGCTTGGGGAGGGAAGTGATAGCTCCACGAACCAAGTCCCCCATCTCAGCTGTTCCCCAGAGGGTGAAAACAATAATAGCAGAAGTCTCACCTGAGATATTGATATTAAAGTTTCGAGCTAAGCCGAAATAAACGATGAAGAGTAGCACCAGCTGGGGCATGATACGGATAAATTCCAGATACAATCGTGTTAAAAATCGTACGATTCTAGAATGAGAGGTCATGATCATTCCCATGACCGTTCCGAATATCATGGATAAGAGGACAGACAGGATGGATATCCCAATGGTAACGCCCAGTCCCTGTATGATTCTCAGTAGATTATTTCCCTGAAAGAGTACTTGGATTCCCGAATCCTGCATGGCGTAGCCTCCTTTCTATCCAGCTAAAGACCAGTGAGATGGGGAGAAGCATGATCAGGTAAGCACCTACCAACATAGCTAGCGCAATGTCTGTCTCATAGTAGAGCCCAATCAAGTCCTTGGCGACGTACATGAGGTCGGCCAAAGCCACTGCTGAGAAAACAGAGGTTTCCTTGATGAGGAAAATAACATTGGCACTAAAGGACGGTAGAGCCACCGCTGTTGCTTGCGGAAGAACCACATAGCGAAAGACCTGTATAGGTGTCAGACCGATAGCTAATCCAATCTCCTGCTGGGTTTGACTGACGGCTTCCAGCCCACTTCGGAAAGATTCTGACATATAGGAACCTCCTAAAAAGACCAGTCCTAGCGTTGCACAGACTTCTGAAGATAGGACAATCCCTATTCGGGGAAGTCCGAAATAGAGAAAGAAGAGTTGAATCAAAAGGGGCGTGTTGCGTGACAATTCAATGTAGGCTGTTGCTATTTGCGCCAAAACAGGGATGCGGTAATGCCGGATGATACTAACGATTAAACCGAGCAGAAAGGATCCCAGAATCCCCCAAACTGCAATATGCAAGGTAAGAAGAAATGCCTTTTGATATAGTGGTAGATATTGTTCAACAATGGACCAATCCAAAAATAGAACCTCCCATCTAGAAATAATACAGTTATTGTAGCACTTAAAATCTCCTTTGGATAATATGTATTTTTTATTGACCTTATAAGGATTTTTTATCATAGAAATAAAGTTTCTGAAATTTCCAAACAAAATATTTGAAAAATTTTGAAAAAAGAGTTAAAATATCTTTGTAATATACAAAGTAAACGCTTACTTATTAAGGAGGGCATTTTATGTCATACAAAACAAGCAATGCAGAAGGTCATGTAGATTTCATCAATACCTATGATTTGGAGCCAATGGCACAACAAGTTATTCCTAAAGCAGCATTTGGCTATATCGCTAGTGGGGCGGAAGATACTTTCACTTTAAGAGAGAACATCCGTGCCTTTAACCACAAACTCATCGTTCCTCATACGCTTTGTGATGTTGAAAATCCAAGTACAGAGATTGAATTTGCAGGTGAAAAACTGTCTTCACCAATCATTATGGCGCCTGTTGCAGCTCATAAGTTGGCAAATGAACAGGGTGAAGTGGCGACTGCGCGTGGTGTGCATGAGTTCGGTTCTCTTTATACAACTAGCTCTTACTCTACTGTAGATCTTCCAGAAATTACAGAAGCCCTTCAAGGGACACCTCACTGGTTCCAATTTTACTTTAGTAAGGATGACGGTATCAACCGCCATATCATGGACCGTGTGAAGGCTGAAGGTTATAAAGCGATTGTCTTGACGGCAGATGCTACTGTAGGGGGCAATCGTGAGGTGGATAAGCGCAATGGTTTTGTCTTCCCAGTTGGCATGCCGATTGTTGAAGAATACCTACCAGAAGGTGCTGGAAAATCAATGGACTTTGTTTACAAATCAGCTAAACAACGCTTGTCTCCACGTGATGTAGAATTTATCGCTGAATACTCAGGACTTCCTGTGTATGTCAAGGGACCACAATGCCGTGAGGACGTTGAACGTTCGCTTGCTTCGGGAGCTTCTGGTATCTGGGTAACCAACCACGGTGGTCGTCAAATCGACGGTGGACCAGCTGCCTTCGACTCACTTCAAGAAGTAGCTGAAGCAGTTGACAAACGTGTGCCAATTGTCTTTGATTCTGGTGTTCGTCGCGGTCAACACGTCTTTAAAGCCTTGGCTTCAGGAGCAGACTTGGTAGCTATTGGTCGCCCTGTCATCTATGGTTTGGCTCTCGGTGGTAGTGTTGGTGTGCGTCAAGTCTTTGAACACTTGAATGCAGAATTGAAGACAGTCATGCAGTTGTCTGGAACTCAGACCATTGAAGATGTCAAACACTTCAAACTCCGTCACAACCCATATAACCCAACCTTCCCAGTTGATCCTCGTGACTTAAAATTGTATTAATAAAAGAGATTGCCTCCACTTGATGTGGAGGTTTTTGTTTGTGTTTTAAACGTTTTAATAAAGGGAAATCGTATCAAAATCTATATAAATATATTTTCTAATCAAATATCTTGCTAGGGTTTTCATTTTTTGCTATACTGGTGCAGTAATTAAATAATAAAGACATTTGGGGTGCTTTAGGCTGAGATGATACCCATTGAACCTGCTACAGTTAAGACTGGCGAAGGGAAATGTGAAACGTTTTTTCGTATGTCGAAATAAACGGTCTAATCTTGTAAGCTAAACTCTAATTCTTGATTGTAATTGGAGTTTTTTGTTTATATAAGCTGGATGGAGGCGATACAAAGTATTTAGGTAGCTCTTCTTGAACGCCCTTGATTTTCTTTAAAAAGGTCAAGTAAAACTAGGATTTTCTTGGTGTTTTGTTGATTACGAACGAGTAAAGAGAGGAAAAATAAATATGGAAACACGAGAATATGCATTTGAGCCAGGTTTGACTGTTGGAGAATTATTAAAAAGCAGTCAGAAGGATTGGCAGGCTGCAATCAATCATCGTTTTGTCAAGGAACTTTTTGCAGGTACAATTGAGAATAAGGTCTTAAAGGATTACCTGATTCAAGATTATCACTTCTTTGATGCCTTCTTATCCATGCTGGGTTCCTGTGTAGCCCACGCAGACCAGCTTGAATCCAAACTTCGTTTTGCCAAGCAACTAGGTTTTCTTGAAGCAGACGAAGACGGTTATTTCCAAAAGGCTTTCAAAGAGTTAAAAGTATCTGAGAATAACTATCTGGAAGTGACCTTGCATCCTGTAACAAAAGCCTTTCAGCAGCTTATGTATTCGGCAGTGGCTTCATCAGATTATGCCCATCTTTTGGTCATGCTGGTCATTGCAGAAGGTCTCTATTTAGACTGGGGTTCTAAAGATTTGGCTCTACCTGAAGCCTATATTCATTCGGAATGGATCAATCTCCACAGAGGTCCTTTCTTTGCAGAGTGGGTTCAATTTCTGGTTGACGAACTCAATCGTGTTGGGAAAGGTAGAGAAGATTTGACAGAACTTCAGCAACGCTGGAATCAAGCAGTTGGTTTGGAATTAGCCTTTTTTGATATTGGTTATGACGCCTAGAGAAGGTTTAGGATATTTACAAATTTGATGAGGTAAATCATTCAATGTAAATGAAAAAAATTTCTTAACGAAAGATAGAGATAAGTCGAAATCAGTAGATCGTATAAAGTGAAAAGGAAGGATTTCAATATGACAAGTTTAAAATTATTAAAACAAAAAGCACCTTTGGTCATTTGCATCACCAATGATGTAGTAAAAAATTTCACAGCAAATGGATTAGTAGCACTGGGTGCATCACCAGCCATGAGTGAGTTTCCTGCAGATTTAGAGGATTTGTTAAAGTATGCTGGAGGTTTATTAATAAATATAGGAACATTGACAGATGAAAATTGGAAATTATACCAAGCTGCTCTGAAAATTGCAGAGAAATATAATGTCCCAGCAGTTTTAGATCCTGTAGCCTGTGGAGCGGGAGAATATAGAAAAAAAGTAGCAGATGATCTAATTAACAATTACAAACTAGCCGCGATTAGAGGAAATGCTGGCGAGATTGCCTCTTTAGTAGGGATAAATGTGGCATCTAAAGGAGTAGATAGTGCTGGTGTAGATAATATTGATGAAATTGCTCTAGCAGCAAATGAGAAGTTCAATATTCCTATAATAGTAACAGGTGAAGTGGATGCTATTGCGGTAAATGGAGAAGTGGTAACGATTCATAATGGTAGTGCCATGATGCCAAAAGTTATTGGGACAGGATGCTTATTAGGTGCTGTAGTAGCAAGCTTTATCGGACTAGAAAAAGGTCAAGAATTGAAATCATTAGAAACAGCAATGTTGGTTTACAATATCGCTGGAGAAATGGCAGAAAAACGTCCAAATGGACATCTTCCTGGAACATTTAAAGTTGAATTTATAAATGCCTTATACGAGATTACAGACGAAGATGTAAAGGAATTCAAAAGAGTGAAGTAAGATGTTTCATAAAGAATTACTAAAACTATATTTTATTTGTGGAACGACTACTTGCCAGGGAAAAGATCTATATAGAGTCGTTGAGGAAGCCTTAAAAGGTGGTATAACCTTATTTCAATTTCGTGAAAAAGGTAAGGGAGCCTTAGAAGGTAAAGAAAAAGTCGACTTAGCAATTAAACTACAGGATCTTTGTAAAAAATACAATGTTCCGTTTATCGTTAATGACGATATTGAGTTAGCATTAGAAATAGATGCTGATGGCGTACATGTAGGACAGGATGACCTTGGAGTTGATGAAATTAGAAAATTGATGCCAGCTAAAATAATTGGTCTTTCTATAAAAAACGAGAAAGAATTTCAACAATCAAAAGTTGAATATGTAGATTATGTTGGTGTTGGTCCTGTATTTGATACCCAGTCAAAAGATGATGCTGGTGGTGCTATAGGTTATGAAGGTCTTAAATTGATGAGAAAACTATTGCCACAAATTCCCTTAGTTGCAATTGGTGGCATACAGACGAAACATATTAAAGACATTATGAAGACCAATATGGATGGTGTTTCAATCATTTCAGCAATATCGTATTCAAAAAATATAGAAAAAACTGTTCGGGAAATGAGTGAGCAATAGGTATCTATCCTTGGATTCTAAGTCAGTGGAAGTTTCCCTTTTCTAAAAAGCTATGCCTAGATTTAGCTCAAATGCCTAATCTATCAAACAAGACATTTGTTTTTTGCAAACGAAAGACTTACTATCTTTGTGAGTGCAAGGCTGTATTTCCAGTTCAATTTCTTGAACTAGAATAAATCATTTGTTAAAATAATTATATAATTAAATAATAAAGACATTTGGGGTGCTTTAGGCTGAGATGATACCCATTGAACCTGATACAGTTAAGACTGTCGAAGGGAAATGTGAAATGTTTTTTTCGTATGTCGAAAAGAACTGTCTAATCTTGTAAGCTAAACTCTAATTCTTGATTGTAATTGGAGTTTTTTTGTTTATATAAGCTGGATGAAGGCGATACAAAGCATTTAGGTAGCTCACCTTGAATGCCCCACTTTTCTTTAAAAAAGGAGTTTTTTATGTTGAAAAAATGGCAGTTAAAAGATGTTATTTTACTTGCTTTCTTGTCTATCTTTTTTGGTGGCGTTTTTGTAGGATCCGGCTATCTGTTTGATATCCTCACTCTGATTTTAGCCCCTCTTGGTTTGCAGGCCTTTGCCAATGAAATCCTCTTTGGTCTCTGGTGTATGGCTGCGCCCATTGCTGCCATCTTTGTTCCAAGAGTGGGAAGCGCAACGATTGGAGAAGTGCTAGCTGCGCTTGCTGAAGTCCTTTATGGTAGCCAATTCGGTCTAGGTGCCCTTTTGTCTGGCTTGGTTCAAGGTTTGGGAAGTGAACTTGGTTTTATCGTAACCAAGAATCGCTATGAAAGTTGGCTCTCTCTAACTGCCAATAGTATTGGGATTACGCTTGTTAGCTTTGTCTATGAGTACATTAAGTTAGGTTACTACGCCTTCTCCCTTCCTTTTGTCCTTTCCTTGCTTGTAGTGCGCTTTATTTCCGTCTTTTTCTTCTGTACTATCTTGGTTCGTGCCATTGTCAAACTTTATCATCAGTTTGCAACTGGGGGCAAGGCATAGATGGGGCTGGAACTACGAGCGATTCAGTCCCCAATCTTCTCTGAGCCGATTGATTTTACTTTTCATGCGCAAGCCTTTACCTTGTTAGTTGGAAGCAGCGGTTCAGGAAAATCTAGTCTCTTTCAAATGATTGCCCAAGTCAGTTCTCTTCCCTATAGCGGTCAAGTCCTGATAAATGGGAGCGAGGTCAGTCAGCTTTCTATCATCGAACGTGTCCAGACGGTTGGTATTCTCTTTCAAAATCCCAATCATCAATTTACCATGGAGAACTTGTTTGAGGAGCTGATTTTTACCCTGGAGAATATCGGCCATCCCGTTCAGGAAATTGATTCTAAAATAGCAGAGGTTGTCCAGCAATGTCGCTGCGAGAATATCTTGCACCGTCCCATCCATCACTTATCAGGTGGAGAAAAGCAAAAGGCTGCACTGGCAGTTCTCTTTGCTATGAATCCTAGGGTCTATCTTTTGGATGAGCCTTTTGCTTCTATTGACCGCAAGAGCAGGATAGAGATATTGGAGATTCTAAAAGAGTTGGTCTCTGATGGTAAGACAGTTATTTTGTGCGACCATGATTTAACGGACTATGAAGCCTATATCGACCACATGGTGGAGCTAAGAGACGGACAACTAAGGGAAGTATTTCAAATCCCTACCTCTGAGATGACACAGGTTGCTTCAAAGGAAGTTGCTTCTAGCCCAGAACTATTCCATATGGATAGAACGACTTGTGAGCTGGATAATCGTCTCCTCTTTTCAATTGCGGATTTTACAGTTTACCAAGGAATTTCCTGTATCTTGGGTGACAATGGTGTCGGGAAATCAACCCTATTTCGGTCTATTCTTCAATTTCAAAAGTATAATGGGCGCATTACTTGGAAGGGTTCGGTTCTGAAAAAGAAAAAGAGTTTGTACCGTGATCTGACAGGTGTTGTTCAGGAGGCTGAGAAGCAGTTTATTCGAGCCAGTTTGCGAGAGGAACTTCAATTAGATGGACCTGATTCTGAAAGAAATCAGCGAATTTTCCAAGCTTTACGGTATTTTGATCTGGAGCAGGCGCTCGATAAGAGTCCCTATCAATTAAGTGGTGGCCAGCAAAAGATTCTTCAGCTCTTGACCATCTTGACTAGCAAGGCTTCTGTGATATTGCTAGATGAACCTTTTGCAAGTTTGGATGATAGAGCTTGTGACTATTTTTGTCAGTGGATTGTGGAGGATAGAAATCAAGGAAGAAGTTTTCTAATCATTAGCCATCGTTTAGATCCCTTGATTTCTGTGGTCGATTATTGGATTGAGATGGCTAGTCAGGGGCTCAGTCATGTGAAAGAAGTGACAATTACCAAACCACTCACATCTCAGAGTAGCAATGCTCAAGGGGAGGTGAGATAGTATGGTCAAAGTAGCAACCCAGACACCGATTATCAGTCTCTTCTTGCTGATTTTATCCTTGGAAACATCTTTCATTCCTTCGATTGCTCTTAATCTTTCGGTAGTAGCATTTTGTATTCTCTTTATGCTCTATTATCGTCGATTTAAGATGTTAGCTTGGATGATTCTACTCGCCATTTTGCCATCTTTGGCCAACTACTGGGCAGTTCAGTTACATGGGGATGCTTCGCAGGCAGTCATGCTCGGAACGAGGGCTTTCGTTACAGTTTGTATAGGCCTTGTCTTTGTTTCCTCTATTTCCTTAAAAGAGCTTCTCTTGTACTTGGCTCAAAAGGGGTTATCACGCTCTTGGGCCTATGCCTTGATTGTGGTATTCAATTCCTTCCCCCTTATTCAGCAAGAAATCAAGTCCCTCAAAGAAGCTTGTCTATTACGTGGTCAAGAACTGCATGTTTGGTCTCCCTTAATTTACAGCAAGGTTCTGATGACAGTCTTTAGGTGGCGTCATCTTTATCTGAGAGCTCTGTCGGCGCATGGATATGACGAACATGCACAGTTGAAGAATAGCTATCGGACTTTTTATATTCCTAAAAGGACAATATTCATCTACCTGCTTTTCTTTTTATTGCTTCAAACCAGTCTATTTTTATAAAGGAGTTATTATGGAATTTACAGATATTGCGATGGAATTATCCAAGGAAGCTTGGCAGGCTTCTTTTCATCATCCCTTTATTTTACAATTACAAGAGGGAAATTTAGACCCGTCCATTTTCCGCTATTACCTGATTCAGGATGCCTACTATCTGAAGGCCTTCTCAGAAATCTATCACCTTTTGGCTGATAAGACTTCAAACCAAGAGATGAAAAGACTCTTGAAACAAAATGCTCAGAGTCTAGTGGAGGGTGAGTTATTTATCCGACAACAATTTTTCAAGGAATTGGAAATCAGCGATCAGGAAATGGAGCAACATCCAATCGCTCCAACCTGCTATCATTACATTTCTCACATTTATCGGCAATTTGCAGAGCCAAACTTGGGCATTGCCTTTGCAAGTTTGCTGCCTTGTCCTTGGTTATACCATGATATAGGCAAATCACTTAATATTAAACCATCACCAGATCCTCTCTATCAACAATGGATTGAAACTTATATTACGGATGAGTTAGAGCAACAGATCAGAGAGGAGGGAGCGCTGGTCAATCAACTCTATCGCGAAAGTGATGAGACAGACAAGAAAAAAATGCTAGATGCCTTCCACATCAGTGTTCACATGGAAGCCAAGTTTTGGCAAATGGCCTACCAACACCAGACATGGAAGAGTGATTTACAGTCTTTAGAAACAGGAGAAGAGTAGAAACATGAGAAAGCACCAATTGCAAGTTCACAAATTAACCATTTTATCCATGATGATTGCCCTTGATGTAGTCCTTACGCCTATCTTTCGGATTGAGGGAATGGCACCGATGTCCAGTGTAGTCAATATTCTAGCAGGAATCATGATGGGACCTGTTTATGCTTTGGTTATGGCTACAGTCACAGCCTTTATCCGTATGACGACTCAAGGGATTCCGCCTTTAGCTCTCACAGGAGCGACTTTTGGAGCCCTCCTTGCAGGTCTCTTTTATAAGTATGGTAGAAAATTTTATTTTTCTGCCTTGGGAGAAATTTTGGGAACAGGTATTATTGGTTCTATTGTTTCCTATCCTGTTATGGTACTTTTTACAGGATCAGCTGCTAAGCTTAGCTGGTTTATCTACACTCCTCGATTTTTCGGAGCAACCTTGATTGGTACAGCGATTTCCTTTATTGCCTTTCGATTTTTAATCAAGCAGGAATTCTTTAAAAAAGTGCAGGGATATTTCTTTGTTGAAAGGATAGACTGATGCAGGCATTGACAAATCCTTTTCCTATAGAAACGACTTCCCTCATTCACTGTATTACCAATGAGATTTCTTGTGAAATGCTGGCAAATGGGATTTTGGCTCTGGGATGTAAACCAGTTATGGCAGATGATTCCCGTGAGGTTCTTGATTTTACTAAGCAAAGCCAGGCACTCTTCATCAATTTGGGGCATTTGTCAGTTGAGAAGGAAAAAGCAATCCGTATAGCAGCTTCTTATGCAGCTCAAGCTGGTCTCCCAATGGTAGTAGATGCTGTTGGCGTAACAGCTTCATCCATTCGTAAGAGCTTAGTTAAAGACCTTTTAGACTATAGACCTACGGTTCTTAAAGGAAATATGTCGGAAATCAGAAGTCTTGTTGGCTTAAAACACCACGGCGTTGGGGTCGATGCCAGTGCTAAAGATCAAGAAACTGAGGATTTACTTCAAGTCTTGAAAGATTGGTGTCAGACCTATCCAGGCATGTCATTCTTAGTTACTGGCCCCAAGGATCTCATCGTTTCAGAGAATCAGGTTGCTGTATTGGAGAATGGCTGTGAAGAATTGGATTGGATAACAGGGACAGGAGACCTAGTTGGAGCCTTGGCAGCCGTTTTTCTCAGCCAAGGAAAAACTGCCTTTGAAGCTTCTTGCCTAGCGGTTTCTTATCTCAATATCTCCGCTGAGAGAATAGTTGTTCAAGGAATGGGATTGGAAGAATTTCGTTACCAAGTACTCAATCAGATTTCACTCCTCAAAAGAGATGAAAACTGGCTAGATGCTATCAAAGGAGAGGTTTATGAATAGAGAAGCACTTAGACTATATCTGGTAACCAATCGCTACCAAGATTCCTTGCAAAGTTTTCTTGAAAAGATTGAGACGGCTTGCCGCTCAGGGGTTACCATAGTCCAATTGCGAGAAAAAAATCTCACAACCAATCAATATTATCAACTGGCAAAACAAGTCAAGGAAATAACAGATGCCTATCAGATCCCCCTGATCATCGATGATCGTTTGGATGTCTGTCTTGCAGTTGATGCTGCAGGTCTGCATATCGGAGACGATGAACTACCAGTTCCGGTTGCCAGACAAGTCTTGGGCCCTGACAAAATACTTGGTGTCACAGCTAAAACTGTAAAAAGAGCCCTCGAGGCAGAAGAAGGGGGAGCAGATTACTTGGGGACAGGAGCCATTTTCCCGACTACGACCAAGGAAAATGCGCCTATCACCCTGATTTCAACCTTGAAAACAATTTGCCAAAGGGTCGCTATTCCAGTAGTTGCCATTGGCGGCTTGACGTCAGAGAATATTGACCAACTTATCGGCACAGGTATAGCTGGTGTAGCTGTCGTACGTGATTTGATGCAGGCAGAAGATATAGAGGCAAAAACGCAAGCCTTTTTAACAAAGTTGGATGACATTATTTTCTAATTAATACTCAATGAAAATCAAAGAGCAAACTAGGAAGCTAGCTGCAGGTTGCTCAAAACACAGCTTTGAGGTTGCAGATAAAGCTGACATAGTTTGAAAAGATTTTCGAAAAGTATAAAAACTCTCTAATTCCCTTAAAGTGGGAACTAGAGAGTTTTTTTAATCTTTAAAACTTGTATGGTTGACTGGACCAGAACCATGACCGAGTTGAGGGGCATCTTGAATGGCTTTTGTGATAAAGGCCTTGGCCTTATCGACTGCTTGATAGAGGGTTTTCCCCTTGGCTAGTTCAGCCGTAATCACAGCAGCAAAGGTACATCCAGTACCATGTGTATGACAGGTTTGAATTCGTGGACTTTCCCAGACAAATTGCTCATCCTTGGTAAAAAGGAAATCCTTAGCACCACCTTCGAGATGGCCACCTTTGATGACCACCGACTGAGGACCAAATTCTTTTAAAATCAGGCGACCAGCACGCTGCATGTCTTCGGGGTCATGGATTGAAAAACCAACAATCTCTTCTGCCTCAGGAAGATTGGGTGTGATGATGGTTGCAAGTGGAAGCAGGTTTGTTTTTAGGTAGGTTCTGGCACTGGTATCAATCAGAGTGTCTCCACTAGTAGCGACCATAACAGGGTCAAGGACGTAGGGACAATCTAGCTTTTTAAGATAGGGCTGGATGATTTCCATAATTTCAGTAGTTGCCAACATGCCAGTTTTTACAGCCTGAGGTGGGATATCCGAAAAGACACTCTCCAATTGGGATTTCAACATTTGAGGAGAAACGTGCTCGATTAGCTGAACACCTCTGGTATTTTGAGCGACAAGACTGGTCACAACGGCCATTCCATAGACATCTCTAGCTTGGAACGACTTTAAGTCAGCCATAATGCCAGCACCGCCACTAGGGTCAGTCCCTGCAATGGTCAAAGCAACGGGTAAATAAGTCATCTAAAACCTCCCAACCAACTGAAGTTTGTATTCTTAAGAACAAGCTAGTCTGTTTTAGAAAGGCAATAGAAGACTGCTAGTCCCCATTATCATTTCCACTTCCATCAGCTAGCATTACCTAGATTGAGTCAAAGGGTCTAACAGTCGTTAATCTCAGCTTTACGCACCCCTAGTGGTTGTTTTCTTTTTTTCTTTAGTATAGCATATTTTTATAGTTTATATAGTAAGATTTGACTGAAAATCCTTTATCGTATGGTTAAAATTCAATTTTTCAAAGAAAAGATAAATTTTATGGTTGACAAATGTAGATTTTAAGAGTATACTAATAACTGTAATTGACAAATGTAGATTTAGGAGGTGTGCTAATGCAGATTTCAGATGCAGAATGGCAGGTCATGAAGATTATTTGGATGCAAGGAGAGCAGACCAGTACGGATTTGATCAGGGTTCTGGCGGAGCGGTTCGACTGGTCCAAGTCAACCATTCAAACTCTTTTGGCTCGTCTGGTTGAGAAAGAGTGTCTGACTCGGAAAAAAGAAGGCAAGTTCTTTGTCTATTCAGCCCTATTAACTCTGGACCAAAGTCGGGATTTACTTGTCCAAGATATCAAAGACAAGGTTTGTTCTCGTAGGATTAAGAACTTGTTGGCTGATTTGATTGCCGAATGTGATTTTACTCAGGCTGACTTGGAAGACTTGGAAGCTGTGATTTCTGAGAAGAAATCAAGCGCTGTAACAAAAGTAAAATGTAATTGTATGTAAAGGAGACGTCATGTTAAATAGTATTGTAACCATTATTTGTATTGCCCTTATCGCGTTTATCTTGTTTTGGTTTTTCAAAAAGCCTGAAAAATCTGGACAAAAGGCCCAGCAAAAAAACGGCTACCAAGAGATTCGAGTGGAGGTCATGGGGGGCTATACGCCTGAGTTGATTATCCTCAAGAAATCAGTGCCAGCCCGCATTGTCTTTGACCGTAAGGACCCTTCGCCCTGTTTGGACCAAATTGTTTTTCCAGACTTTGGTGTACATGCGGACCTGCCAATGGGTGAAGAGTATGTAGTGGAAATCACGCCTGAGCAGGCTGGAGAGTATGGTTTCTCTTGTGGCATGAATATGATGCACGGCAAGATGATTGTAGAATAGGAGAATGATATGACTGAAATTGTAAAAGCAAGTCTTGAAAATGGTGTTCAAAAAATCCGTATCACGGCAGACAAAGGCTACCATCCAGCCCACATTCAACTGCAAAAAGGAGTTCCTGCTGAGATCACCTTTCACCGTGTGACACCTTCAAACTGTTATAAGGAAATTCTATTTGAAGAAGAAGGCATCTTGGAACCAATCGGCGTAGATGAGGAGAAAGTCATTCGATTTACACCTCAAGAATTAGGTCAACATGAATTTTCTTGTGGCATGAAGATGCAAAAGGGGAGTTATACCGTAGTTGAGAAGACTCGAAAATCTCTATCACTTTTACAGCGTTTTTGGATTACTAGTATCTTTACTGTGCCTCTTGTGATTCTCATGATTGGGATGTCTACAGGAGGAATTAGTCACCAAGTCATGCGTTGGGGCACCTTTTTAGCCACAACACCGATTATGCTAGTAGCAGGTGGTCCTTATATCCAAAGTGCTTGGGCTAGTTTTAAAAAGCACAATGCCAACATGGATACCTTGGTTGCTCTGGGAACCCTAGTGGCCTATTTCTATAGCTTAGTTGCCCTCTTCGCTGGTCTCCCCGTTTACTTTGAAAGTGCTGCATTTATCTTCTTCTTCGTTCTTCTGGGAGCCGTTTTTGAGGAGAAAATGCGGAAAAATACTTCCCAAGCTGTGGAGAAATTGCTGGACTTGCAGGCTAAAACAGCAGAAGTCTTGCGTGAGGATCGCTATGTTCAAGTTCCTTTGGAACAAGTCAAGGTAGGTGATCTGATTCGAGTGCGTCCCGGTGAAAAGATTGCTGTTGATGGTGTCGTAGTAGAAGGTATCTCTAGTATTGATGAGTCTATGGTGACAGGTGAGAGTCTGCCTGTGGACAAGACAGTTGGAGATACCGTCATTGGTTCAACCATCAATAATAGTGGAACACTTGTTTTTAGAGCAGAAAAAGTTGGTTCAGAGACTGTTTTGGCTCAGATTGTGGATTTTGTGAAGAAAGCTCAGACAAGTCGTGCTCCGATTCAGGACTTGACTGATAAAGTTTCAGGGATTTTTGTTCCAGCAGTTGTCATTTTAGGGATTGTGACCTTTTGGGTTTGGTTTGTCTTGTTGAGAGATAGTGTAGTCGTGCTTGGAGCTAGCTTTGTGTCCTCTCTTCTCTACGGAGTGGCGGTTTTGATTATCGCCTGCCCTTGTGCCTTGGGGCTCGCAACACCGACAGCCCTTATGGTAGGGACAGGACGCAGTGCCAAGATGGGAGTTCTACTCAAAAATGGAATGGTTCTACAGGAAATCCAGAAAGTCCAAACTCTTGTCTTTGATAAGACTGGGACTTTGACGGAAGGGAAGCCTGTGGTAACAGATATCATCGGCGACGAAGTAGAAGTGCTTGGATTGGCAGCCTCCTTGGAAGAAGCTTCTCAACACCCACTGGCTGAAGCCGTTGTGAAACGAGCGAGTGAAGTTGGACTTGAGTTACAAACTGTTGAAAATTTCCAAGCCTTGCACGGAAAAGGTGTCTCAGGGCAAATCAATGGAAAACAAGTTCTGCTTGGAAATGCTAAAATACTGGATGGCATGGATATTTCTAGTATTTATCAAGAAAAACTAGAAGAACTGGAAAAAGAGGCTAAGACAGTTGTTTTCTTGGCTGTTGAGAATGAAATCAAAGGCTTGCTTGCTCTGCAAGATATTCCCAAGGAAAATGCAAAGCTAGCTATCAGCCAGCTGAAAAAACGTGGACTTAAAACTGTCATGCTGACAGGAGACAATGCAGGTGTGGCGCGTGCCATTGCCGATCAGATCGGAATCGAAGAGGTCATTGCAGGTGTCTTGCCAGAAGAAAAAGCCAACGAAATCCATAAACTACAAGCGGCTGGAAAAGTAGCCTTTGTTGGTGATGGCATCAATGACGCTCCTGCCCTCAGTGTAGCAGATGTGGGGATTGCTATGGGAGCTGGAACAGATATTGCTATCGAGTCAGCAGATTTGGTGTTGACAACTAATAACCTCCTAGGAGTGGTTCGTGCCTTTGACATGAGTAAGAAAACCTTTAATCGAATTCTGCTCAATCTTTTCTGGGCCTTTATCTACAATGTCGTTGGAATTCCGATAGCAGCAGGAGTCTTTTCAGGTGTTGGACTGGCCCTCAACCCAGAACTGGCAGGTCTAGCTATGGCCTTTAGTTCAGTATCTGTTCTGACCAGTTCCCTTCTGTTAAACTTTAGTAAAATAGATTAAAAGCGAGCTTGCTCGCTTTTTATTATAAAACAGAATCTAAAAACGTTTTCAAACTGTACTGTAATAGATAATAAGAACTTGTGAGCAGATTCTTAGTAAAGTCGAACTAAATGTGGTAAATTAGTAGAGTAAAAATTTGCTGAAACGTTTTCAAAAAAGTATACGAAACTTTTTTAGTAGATTTAAAAATATTTGAAGGAGAGTTATCATTATGACTCAAGGGAAAATTACTGCATCTGCAGCAATGCTCAACGTATTGAAAACATGGGGCGTAGACACAATCTACGGTATCCCATCAGGAACACTCAGCTCATTGATGGACGCTTTGGCTGAAGACAAAGATATCCGCTTCTTGCAAGTTCGCCACGAAGAAACAGGTGCTCTTGCAGCGGTTATGCAAGCTAAATTCGGCGGCTCAATCGGGGTTGCAGTTGGTTCAGGTGGTCCAGGTGCGACTCACTTGATTAACGGTGTTTACGATGCAGCTATGGATAACACTCCATTCCTAGCGATCCTTGGATCACGTCCAGTTAACGAACTCAACATGGATGCCTTCCAAGAATTGAACCAAAACCCAATGTACAACGGTATCGCTGTATACAACAAACGTGTAGCTTACGCTGAGCAATTGCCAAAAGTAATCGACGAAGCTTGCCGTGCTGCAGTTTCTAAAAAAGGTCCAGCTGTTGTTGAAATTCCAGTAAACTTCGGTTTCCAAGAAATCGATGAAAACTCATACTATGGATCAGGTTCATACGAGCGTTCATTTATCGCTCCTGCTTTGAACGAAGTTGAAATCGACAAAGCTGTTGAAATCTTGAACAATGCTGAACGTCCAGTTATCTATGCTGGTTACGGTGGTGTTAAAGCTGGTGAAGTAATCACTGAATTGTCACGTAAAATCAAAGCACCAATCATCACTACTGGTAAAAACTTCGAAGCTTTCGAATGGAACTACGAAGGTTTGACAGGTTCTGCTTACCGTGTTGGTTGGAAACCAGCCAACGAAGTGGTCTTTGAAGCAGACACAGTTCTTTTCCTTGGTTCAAACTTCCCATTTGCTGAAGTATACGAAGCATTCAAAAACACTGAAAAATTCATCCAAGTCGATATTGACCCTTACAAACTTGGTAAACGTCACGCCCTTGACGCTTCAATCCTTGGTGACGCAGGTCAAGCAGCACAAGCTATCCTTGACAAAGTGAACCCAGTTGAATCTACTCCATGGTGGCGTGCAAACGTTAAGAACAACCAAAACTGGCGTGATTACATGGACAAACTCGAAGGTAAAACTGAGGGTGAATTGCAATTGTATCAAGTTTACAATGCAATCAACAAACATGCTGATCAAGACGCTATCTACTCAATCGACGTAGGTGACACTACTCAAACATCTACTCGTCACCTTCACATGACACCTAAGAACATGTGGCGTACATCTCCACTCTTTGCGACAATGGGTATTGCCCTTCCTGGTGGTATCGCTGCTAAGAAAGACAATCCAGATCGCCAAGTATGGAACATCATGGGTGACGGTGCATTCAACATGTGCTACCCAGACGTTATCACAAACGTTCAATACGACCTTCCAGTTATCAACGTTGTCTTCTCAAATGGTAAATATGCCTTCATCAAGGACAAATACGAAGACACAAACAAACACTTGTTTGGTTGTGACTTCCCTAATGCTGACTATGCGAAAATCGCTGAAGCTCAAGGAGCTGTTGGATTTACAGTTGACCGTATCGAAGACATCGATGCAGTTGTTGCAGAAGCTGTTAAATTGAACAAAGAAGGTAAAACTGTTGTTATCGATGCTCGCATCACTCACCACCGTCCACTTCCAGTAGAAGTACTTGAATTGGATCCAAAACTTCACTCAGAAGAAGCTATCAAAGCCTTCAAGGAAAAATACGAAGCAGAAGAACTCGTACCATTCCGTCTCTTCTTGGAAGAAGAAGGTTTGCAATCACGCGCAATTAAATAATTTCTCTCGTCGAAAATCAAATGTAAACTGCGTTATCTTCACCTTGCCGTACTCCAGTACTGCCTGCGGTTTGATGCCTTGTTTATTCTTTGATTTTCATAGAGAGAAACTTGAAAAGATCGGAGCAATCCGGTCTTTTTATGGAGAATAGTAAATGAATTTAAATCAATTAGATATTATCGTTTCAGATGTTCCCCAAGTCTGTGCTGATTTGGAGCATATCTTGGATAAAAAGGCAGATTATGCTGATGATGGTTTTGCTCAGTTTACGATTGGCAGTCACTGTCTGATGTTGTCCCAAAATCATTTGGTTCCTTTGGAAAACTTTCAGTCAGGAATCATTCTTCACATTGAGGTTGAGAATGTAGATCAGAACTACCAACGGTTGAAAGAACTTGGTATCCAGGTTTTAAACGGTCCAACTGTAACCGATTGGGGAACAGAGTCCTTATTAGTTAAAGGACCTGCTGGTCTAGTGATTGATTTTTATCGTATGAAATAGGACGCTTAGTCATTTGAAGATAATCTTAACTATTCTTAAAACAGAATGTGAGAATATGAACTATTGAAAGATCGGAGCAATCCGGTCTTTTTCTTATCACAAGACTGTGATAGTTTACATTTTTATAGCAAAACTCTCAAACTCTTGCTTATTTTTTATTCAAACGTAAAAGCCAGCTCAGGACATCATTACCCAGATAGTTCCAAATTTTTTGTTTTCTTTTTAGTATAATAGAACTATCAAATCAAATGAGGTAAAGTGATGACAGAAATACTACAATTTCCAGAGGGCTTCCTTTGGGGTGGTGCTACGGCAGCTAATCAATGTGAGGGGGCTTATAATCTAGATGATCGAGGTCTTGCTAACGTTGATGTGGTACCCATTGGACCAGACCGTGAAGCCATAATCATAGGTCAGAAAAAGATGTTCTCGTTTGAGGAGGGCTATTTTTACCCAGCAAAAGAAGCTATTGATATGTACCATCATTACAAGGAAGATATCGCTCTTTTTGCAGAAATGGGCTTTAAGACTTATAGACTTTCCATTGCTTGGACTCGGATTTTTCCTAAGGGCGACGAAACCGAGCCAAATGAAGCTGGTCTAGCCTTTTATGAGGATTTGTTTAAGGAATGTCATAAGTATGGAATCCAACCTCTGGTAACCATTACGCATTTCGACTGTCCTATGCACTTGATTGAAGAGTACGGTGGATGGCGCAATCGTCGGATGTTAGACTTCTATGAAAAACTTTGTCGCACACTCTTTACCCGCTATAAGGGTTTGGTCAAATATTGGCTTACCTTCAACGAAATTAACATGATTCTCCATGCACCCTTTATGGGAGCTGGGCTCTGTTTTGAAGAAGGAGAAAATCAAGAACAGGTTAAATACCAAGCTGCCCACCATGAATTGGTGGCCTCGGCCATGGCGACTAAGCTTGCCCACGAAATTGACCCAGAAAACAAGGTGGGATGTATGTTGGCTGCAGGGCAATACTATCCTAACACAGCCCATCCGAGAGACTACTGGGCTACTATGGAAGAAGACCGTAAGAGTTACTTCTTCATTGATGTTCAAGCGCGTGGGGAATACCCAAATTACGCTAAGAAGCAGTGGGAACGTGAAGGAATTAAGGTTGAAATGGCTCCAGAAGATTTGGATTTGTTGAAGAATCACACTGTTGACTTTGTTTCCTTCTCTTACTATGCAAGTCGAGTGGCCTCAGGGGATCCAGAAGTGAGGGATCTGACTGCTGGGAATGTCTTTGCCTCTATCAAAAATCCTTATCTTGAATCCTCAGAATGGGGATGGCAGATTGACCCACTTGGCCTTCGTATCACCCTCAATGCCATCTGGGATCGTTACCAAAAGCCAATGTTTATCGTAGAAAATGGACTCGGTGCTATGGACACGCCAGATGAGAATGGTTATGTAGCAGATGACTATCGGATTGCTTACTTAAAGGCTCATATCAAGACTATGCGAGATGCCATTTACCAAGATGGAGTTGACTTGCTTGGTTATACGACTTGGGGTTGTATCGATCTGGTTTCAGCTGGAACAGGCGAAATGAACAAGCGCTATGGCTTTATCTATGTGGATAGAGATAATGCTGGTCATGGAAGCCTCAAACGGAGCAAGAAGAAGTCCTTCTACTGGTACAAGGATGTCATTGCCAGCAATGGTGCAAGTATTGAGTAGAGCACATTTGTTTACTATTTTTATAAAATCTTCTCCCTACTTTATAAGATATGAAAAAGAGTTCAACTGGAACTCTTTTTTTGCTATAATGAAGGGAGAAAAATCAGACAGGAGATCGACATGTCAGAACCATTATTTTTAAATTCCGTTATGCAAGAAAAAATCTGGGGTGGAACCAAGCTACGCGATGAGTTTGGATACGACATCCCAAGTGAAAAAATCGGAGAATACTGGGCTATCTCAGCTCATCCAAATGGTGTCTCTAAAGTTGCCAATGGTCGTTTTGAAGGAACAGATCTAGCTACTTTATATGCAGAGCACCGTGAATTGTTTGGCAATCGTCCAGAACCTGTATTTCCGCTATTGACAAAAATCCTCGATGCCAATGACTGGCTCAGCGTCCAAGTTCACCCAGACGATACTTATGGACTAGAGCATGAGGGCGAACTTGGAAAAACAGAATGCTGGTATATCATTGCTGCGGATGAAGGATCAGAGATTATCTATGGTCACAATGCAAAGTCAAAAGAAGAACTCCGCCAGCAAATCGAGGACAAGAACTGGGATAGTTTATTGACAAAAGTACCAGTTAAGGCTGGGGATTTCTTCTATGTACCAAGTGGCACCATGCATGCTATCGGGGCAGGTATCTTGATTCTTGAAACCCAACAATCTAGTGACACCACCTATCGCGTCTATGACTTTGACCGTAAGGATGACAAGGGAAATTTGCGCGAACTTCACCTTGAAAAATCTATCGATGTTTTGAACATTGGAGAGCCTGCAAATAGCCGTCCAGTAACTATCAAAGCCGACGATTTACGCTCAACTCTCCTTGTATCCAATGACTTCTTCGCAGTCTACAAGTGGGAAATTACTGGGAAAGTTGAATTCGAAAAGACAGCTGATTACAGCTTATTGAGTGTCTTAGCTGGTCAAGGTCAGCTTACTGTAGATGGGAAAAACTATCCGATTCAAAAAGGTAGCCACTTTATCCTACCAAGTGATGTTGAATCTTGGACTCTGGAAGGACAAGAATTAGAATTGATTGTTAGCCATCCATAACAAAGAAAGGGCCTGAGTTCACTACTCAAGTCCTTTTTGATTACATAAATTGGGCGATAAAGACCACAATGATAATGATTGGAATGACGAAACGAAGAAGGAAGAGCCAGACTTGGAAAAGTCCCTGTTTCCATGTTGTTTCATCAAGGTGTAGTTCTTCCATGGCAAGAACCTTTTTGAAGATGTAGCCTGTAAAGAGTGAAAGGCAGAGAGCTCCAAATGGCATGAGGAGATTGGAAACCAAGAAATCCATAGCGTCAAAGAAGGTCTTCCCAAAAATGTGAACATCTGCCATAACACCGTAAGAAAGGGCTGAAGGAATTCCAAAGACAAAGGTCAAGATTCCTAAAATCGCACTCCATTTGGCACGCTTACTGTTGTCCTGATCGGTGATATTGCCCACATTGATTTCTAGCATAACGACAGAAGAAGTGACCGTCGCAAAGAGGAAGAGCAAGAGGAAGAGGATGTAGAAAATAGTTCCAAAAGGCATCTTGTCAAAGAGCTGAGGCAAGACGATAAAGAGTAAGCTCGGTCCCCCTTCAGACTGGATATTGAAGGCTGACATGGCTGGGAAAATGGCAAGACCTGCCATGATAGATACCGAGATATTCATGGCTACAATGGAAATTCCTGATTGGACCAGATTGGTTTTCTTGTCCAAGTAGGAAGCATAGGTCAGCATGGCTGTAACCCCTAGTGAGAGGGCAAAGAAAGATTGTCCCAGAGCATAGAGGAGACCGGCGCTCGTCAGTTTTGAAAAGTCTGGTTTGAGGAAGTAAAGAATCCCTTCCATGGCATTTGGCAAACTGAGAGAACGACCGATGATGACGACAAAGATGATAAAGAGCAGGGGCATCATAACCTTAGATGCTCTTTCAATCCCTTTTTGAACACCACGTGATACAATAAAGATGTTCAATAATATAAAGGCAGCTTGTGCGCCTAGGGCAATGGCTGGATTTGAAATGATTGAAGTAAATAACTGAGCGTAATCACCTGTTCCACTAAGTTGGAACAATTTTCCAAACTCAATGCCTAGATAGACTAAAATCCATCCTCCAATAACACTGTAGAAAGATAAGAGGATAAAGAGGGCAAAGGCACCAATCCAACCGATGAAGTTGTACTTGCCATTCTTGCCCAGTTTTCCAAAGGTTTTAATCCCAGAGACACCAGCACTTCGACCGAGGGCAAATTCAGCTAGTAAAAGGGGAAAACCGATTAAAATAGTGGAGATAAGAAAGACCAGTAAAAAGCCTCCACCGCCATTAGCAGCAGTCATGTAGGGGAATTTCCAAACGGCACCAAGTCCGATGGCTGAACCAGCAGATGCTAGGATAAAGCCCAGTTTAGAACCCCATTGCGATTTTTCAGACATAGTTAAACTCCTAAAATTAGTGTTACAAAAGAAAAAGCTACTGCCCTTGGCAAATAGCCTCATCAGTACTCAAGATGAGCGTTTCTTTTGATTGATAGACTTGACTATCCTATCATGTTTTCTAAGGTCTGTCAAGAAAACCATTTTCAAGTTTTCACAGCTTTCTCAAAAATTTTTAAAAATTTCGCAAAAACGCTTGACTCTGACCTAAGGGGAGGGGTTATACTATCAATGTAAGGAGAAAATCATGTACCATATAAAAGAAGCTGCGCAGCTTTCGGGCGTATCTGTCAAAACCCTACACCACTATGACAAGATAGGACTCTTGGTTCCTTTAAAGTCAGAAAACGGCTATCGAACATACAGTCAAGAGGATTTGGAACGCCTTCAGGTCATTCTATATTACAAATATCTAGGCTTTTCTTTAGAAAAAATAGCAGAGCTGTTAAAGGAAGAGAGATCAGATTTATTGCCTCATTTGACTAGACAGTTGGACTATTTGACTCGTGAAAGGCAACATCTGGATACCTTGATTTCCACCTTGCAAAAAACCATTCAAGAACATAAAGGAGAAAGAGAAATGAGCATTCAAGAGAAATTTGCTGGGTTTAACTACCAAGACCATCAAAAATACCACCAAGAGGCGGTAGAGAAATATGGACAAGAAGTCATGGACCAAGCGCTCGAACGTCAAAAAGGTCACGAAGATGAGGCTACGATTGCCTTCAACCAAGTTTTTCAAGCTTTGTCACAAAATCTTCAAGCTGGTTTACCTGCAACAGCAACTGAAAACCAAGAGCAAGCAGCCAAGCTCTTGCAAGCCATCCGTACTTATGGATTTGACTGCTCTATTGAAGTCTTCGGTCATATTGGTAAAGGCTACGTCTATAACCCAGAGTTTAAGGAAAACATTGACAAATTTGGAACTGGCACTGCCCAATACACATCAGATGTGATTGCTCATTATGTCCAAACTCAGACAAAATAAAATCGGAGGAGTATTCTTCCGATTTTTTCTAAATTCAAGTATTACTTGCTTAATAATTTTTCTACCACATTTAGTTTTCGCATGGTCAAATCTACATTAAAAAGCTTTTCAAGATAGTTGGTATGGAGTTTCTTTTGTTTTGCAGTTCTAGGGAGATAGAGGTAGAGACAGTGGTTACCGATACAAATTTCTTCTTCACCGTAATCAATTTTCAATTTTTCTAAAGGTAGACTTTGAATAGATTCTTGATAAAAAATCACGTGTATACGGTCATAAAGATAGTGTTCTCCAAAAGGGTTTTCTTGGACAATTTTTGTAAAATCACTTTTGTTCTTGATAACCATTTTTAAGTCGGCCCCAATTTTTTCCTTTATCAGAGTATGAACACGTTCTCGTATTGTTTCTAAATCTAAGTCACTTTCAAGAATGATATTCCCACTTTGAATATAGGTTCGAACTTGTTGAAAACCAGCTTCTGTTAAGATATCTACTAGATAAGACATTTTAGGGATAGCATTTTTTCCATTAGGAGTAACACCTCTTAGTAAAATAATATGTTCCAAAGGACTTCCTTTCTTATTTGGTATTTTAGTCATTCAATTATTTATATATTTGATTTGAGCCTGCCACCCAACCAGTACAGAGGGCTGAAGTGATGTTAAAGCCACCCGTGTGGGCGTTAATATCCATGACCTCGCCTGCAAAGTGGAGTCCAGGGACTAGCTTACTTTCCAGAGTTTTAGGATTAATTTCCTTAAGACTGACACCACCCTTGGTAACAAAGGATTTAGCTAAGGACATTTTACCAGTAACAGGAATTTTAAGTCCTTTGATGGACTGGAGAAGTTGTTCTTGTTCCTTTTCAGTCAACTGTTTGACTTTGTCAGGATAGCATTGCACAAAAAAATCTGCCAAGCGTTCTGGAAGCAAAGTTTTTAAGGCATTTTTCAAGGATTTTTCCCGATTTTCTTCTAGAAATGCAGCCAAATCCTTCTCGGAAAGTTGAGGCAAAACATCCAGTGAGAGAATCTCCCCACCCTTTACAAAGCTAGACATACGTAGGGCAGCAGGGCCAGACAAACCAAAGTGGGTAAAGAGCAAATCGTGAGTGATGACATGCTTACCATAACTTAAGATCACATCATCTAGGGAAATTCCCTGTAAGGCCTTATGTGGAAAATCTGTCAACAAAGGACTTTCAGCAGCCTCAAGCTCGGTAATGGTGTGCTTGAAATGACGAGCAATCTCGTGACCAAAACCAGTCGAACCAGTTGAAGGATAGGATTTTCCACCAGTTGTGACAATGAGTTTATCACAAGTGAAGGTTTGGTCAGCTGACTTAAGGACAAACTTGTCATCTACCTTTTTTACTGAAACAATCTCTGTTTGAGTAGCAACTTGGCCACCTAATTCAGTGATTTTCTTTTCCAAGGCCTCGATAATAGTCCGAGATTTGTCGCTAGCAGGAAAGACGCGGCCGTGGTCTTCGACCTTAAGTTTAACACCATTTTCTGTAAAAAAGTTAATGATATCATGGTTATCAAACTGAGAGAAGACACTGTAAAGAAAGCGTCCGTTCCCAGGGATTCCAGCTAGTAGGTCGTCTAGAGTTCCGTTGTTAGTTACATTGCAACGTCCCCCACCAGTTCCAGCTAATTTCTTTCCAAGTTTCCGATTTTTTTCGATGAGGAAGGTTTTCTGTCCATAAAAGCTACTGGAAATCGTAGCCATCATGCCAGCAGGACCTCCACCGATGACAATAGTATCAAAATGTTTCATAGCTCTATTGTACCACAAAAAAACAAGAGATGAAGTCACCTCTTGTCAAGAATGTAATTAATCAATTTCATATCCCATCAGCAAACCACCATCTTCTGCATAGAAACTGCAGAGGCCAGAGGTTGGGAGAATCTTAATATCCGCATATGGGAAGGTTTCACGGATTCGGTCTGAAAGCTGTTGGCAACATTTCTCGTTATTGCGTTGGGCCATGACAATACGGCCACCAGCATATCCAGCTTTAATGATTTCATCATAGGCAGCTTGAACTGATTTCTTTGGACCTCGTGCTTTTTGTAGTAATTCGAGGGTTCCAGTTTCACTAGCTTCTCCGACCATGCGGATATTGAGAAGGCCAACGACTGTACCGATAAGCTTGCTCAAACGGCCGTTTTTCACCAGGTTATCAACTCTGGATAGGACAAAGAGCAGCTTGGTTTTTTCTTGATAGGCAGTGATAGCTTCAACTACTTCTTCAAAAGATAGGCCCTGGTCAATCAGGTTATTTAATTTTTCTACGAGTAGGTCAACCTCACCACCAGCAGACAAACTATCAATCACATGAATCTTAGTATCAGGATGGTCTTCCAGATAAATATTCTTGGCCAGTTGAGCACTATTGTGACTACCAGAAAGAGTACCAGTTATGGTTACGAGGAAAATGTTTTTTGCTCCTTCAAATGCTCGTAAATAATCATCTGGGCTTGGACAAGCTGATTTTGAAGCTTCTGCAGTTGCATACATAGTTTCCATCATTTGGTCAATATCAAGACTGGCATCATCAACAAAGACCTGATCAGCTACTTGAATGGTTAAGGGAACACTTACAAAGGTCGTGTCAATAGCTGGTGTTTCTAGCTGACGATAATCACAACCAGAGTCAGCAATAATCTTCCAAGTCATAGAAATTCTCCATCTTTGCCAGTTATACATTGACAAAGGTTCTGTCTTTTTTTACAATTATATCATGAAAACCCTTGAAACAAAAGTCTCATCCGTCTGTTGTGACAAGTAGAAAGAAAATGTTATGTCTGAACGTAGAATCTCTGAAAAATCTCTTGAAAATCTCAGAAAATCAAATCAAGAATCCAATTTATTAACTAGAGAAGCGATTGAAACAGCCCTCTTGCAACTCTTGGAAAAAAAGGACTTGACCAAGATTAGTATTTCTGAATTGGTTAAACGTGCAGGCGTTTCGCGTGCGGCCTTTTATCGCAATTATGATTCCAAAGAGGAAATTTTAGAGAGCGTCTTTAAACGGAGTGTCTACAATATCATGGAACAGCTGCATCATTACGATTTAAAGACAGACCTTTATCTAGTCTGGGTTCACCTTTTCCGAGAGGTCAGAAAAGAAGCCAGAGTGATTCAATTGGCATTGGATTACCATTTGGAAAAAATTTTTGTCCAAGCCATGCAGGAATTTCTAGAAAAATACCATGGAACATCAAAAGGTGTCAGCTCTTATCTTCATTCCTTCTGGAGTTCAGCCATCGTCTCGGTCCTTCTAAAATGGACCAAGGATGGCATGAAGGTACCAGCTGAAAAGATTGCGGATTTACGCTTACCATTTTTAAAAAAATAGAGAAAAAGGAGAAAAGAGATGACTGAAAACAGACTAGCATGGGATGAGTATTTTGCAGCTCAAGCCTTATTAATTGCCAATCGTTCCACTTGTAAACGAGCCAAAGTGGGCGCAATTCTGGTAAAGGATAATAAGGTTATTTCCACTGGTTACAATGGTTCGGTGTCAGGTACAGAGCATTGTATTGATCACGAATGTCTGGTCATTGAAGGCCACTGTGTTCGTACCCTTCACGCTGAGGTTAATGCCATTCTACAAGGTGCAGAACGTGGTGTTCCTAAAGGCTTTACAGCCTATGTAACCCATTTTCCTTGTCTCAACTGTACAAAACAATTGCTACAGGTGGGTTGCAAGCGCGTGGTTTATATTAACCAGTACCGAATGGACGACTATGCCCAATACCTTTATCAAGAAAAGGGAACAGAATTGACCCATTTACCACTTGAGACAGTACAGGCAGCTCTTAAAGAGGCTGATTTAATGTAAAAATTATCAAAAATAAATGGTTTAGAAAGATTTTTAAACCGTTTTTTGGTATAATAAGAGGAATAAATTGAAAGAAGGAATTCCAAAAATGGGAAAAATTGAAGTTATTAATCATCCACTGATTCAACACAAATTGTCAATCTTGCGTCGTACAGATACTTCTACAAAAGCTTTCCGTGAGCTAGTCGATGAGATTGCAATGTTGATGGGGTATGAAGTACTTCGTGATCTTCCACTAGAAGATGTGGAAATCGAAACACCAATCACAAAAACAGTTCAAAAACAATTGGCAGGTAAGAAATTGGCCATCGTTCCAATCTTGCGTGCAGGTATCGGGATGGTTGACGGACTCTTGAGCTTGGTTCCAGCTGCTAAGGTTGGTCACATCGGTATGTACCGTGATGAAGAAACGCTTCAACCAGTTGAGTATTTGGTGAAATTGCCTGAAGATATTGACCAACGTCAAATTTTTGTCGTAGACCCAATGTTGGCAACAGGTGGCTCAGCAATTTTAGCTGTTGACTCGCTTAAAAAACGTGGCGCATCAAATATCAAATTTGTCTGCCTTGTATCTGCTCCAGAAGGTGTAAAAGCTCTTCAAGAAGCTCATCCAGATGTAGAAATCTTTACAGCAGCTTTGGATGAACGCTTGAACGAACACGGTTATATCGTTCCAGGTCTTGGAGATGCTGGAGACCGCTTGTTCGGTACGAAATAACATCGAAAAGAAGAAGATTGACTTGGAAAAGAATTCCAGTCACGAAAGGAGGTTGAATTTTTGTTTCTGTCTAATGAAAACAGAGCAAAAATTTGACCTTTTTTGACCAAGATATTATAATAGTCTTATCTTCAGTCATTTGACCAACAAAATTAAAACTCAAAAGGAGAAATAAATGATTCCTGTAGTTATTGAACAAACAAGCCGTGGAGAACGTTCCTACGATATTTACTCACGTCTTCTCAAAGACCGTATCATTATGCTGACAGGCCCAGTTGAAGACAATATGGCTAACTCTGTTATTGCCCAGTTGCTTTTCTTGGATGCCCAAGATAGTACAAAAGATATTTACCTTTATGTAAACACACCTGGTGGTTCTGTTTCAGCTGGTTTGGCAATCGTTGATACTATGAATTTTATCAAGGCAGATGTCCAAACCATCGTTATGGGAATGGCTGCATCTATGGGGACAGTCATCGCATCAAGTGGAGCAAAAGGCAAACGTTTCATGCTTCCAAATGCTGAGTACATGATCCACCAACCAATGGGTGGTACAGGTGGTGGTACTCAACAAACCGATATGGCGATTGCTGCAGAACACTTGCTTAAAACTCGTAATACCTTGGAAAAAATCTTAGCTGAAAATTCAGGTCAGTCAATCGAAAAAGTCCATGCAGATGCAGAACGCGATAACTGGATGAGTGCTCAAGAAACACTTGAATATGGCTTTATTGATGAAATCATGGCCAACAATTCATTGAATTAATGATAAAAGAAGGCAAACTCGACTGGGTTTGCTTTTTTTGGTATAATAAGGAGAAATTTCTTAGAAAGAGGATTTATCATGTTTGAAAAAGTCAATCGTTCTGGCTTGATTATCTATCTTTACTATAATCGTGATGCAAAAAAACTGCAGGATTATGGAGATATTACCTATCATTCCAAGAAACATCGTTATTTACAACTCTATGTTCCAACTCAAGAAGTGGAGCAATTGGTCGGGCGCTTGAGCAAGGAAAAGTTTATAAAAAAAGTCAGAGTTTGTCATATTCAAGAGCTGGAAACACCCTTTGTGGGCAATCTTTATCGAGAGGAAAACGTTATCATCGAAAAAGTTCAAGAAAAGTGTTGACAATTTTCTGATAATTCGGTATATTCTTAACATGCTATTTATTTAAGAAATAAGGAGACAAAAAGATGAAGAAAAAATTTGCCCTATCGTTTGTGGCGCTTGCAAGTGTAGCACTTCTTGCAGCCTGTGGAGAAGTGAAGTCTGGAGCAGTCAACACTGCTGGTAACTCAGTAGAGGAAAAGACAATCAAAATCGGATTTAACTTTGAAGAAACTGGTGCCGTAGCAGCCTACGGGACATCTGAACAAAAAGGTGCTCAACTTGCTGTTGATGAAATCAATGCAGCAGGTGGTATCGACGGAAAACAAATCGAAGTAGTCGATAAAGATAACAAGTCTGAAACAGCAGAAGCTGCTTCAGTAACAACTAACCTTGTAACCCAATCTAAAGTATCAGCAATCGTAGGTCCTGCGACATCTGGTGCAACTGCAGCTGCGGTAGCTAACGCTACAAAAGCAGGTGTTCCATTGATTTCGCCAAGTGCGACTCAAGATGGATTGACTAAAGGTCAAGATTACCTCTTTATCGGAACTTTCCAAGATAGTTTCCAAGGAAAAATTATCTCAAACTATGTTTCTGATAAATTAAACGCTAAGAAAGTTGTTCTATACACTGACAACGCCAGCGACTATGCTAAAGGGATTGCCAAAGCCTTCCGTGAAGCTTACAAAGGTGAAATCGTTGCAGATGAAACTTTCGTAGCAGGTGATACAGACTTCCAAGCAGCCCTTACAAAAATGAAAGGGAAAGACTTTGATGCCATTGTTGTTCCTGGTTACTACACTGAAGCTGGTAAAATTGTAAACCAAGCGCGTGGTATGGGAATTGACAAGCCAATCGTTGGTGGTGATGGATTCAACGGTGAAGAGTTTGTACAACAAGCAACTCCTGAAAAAGCATCAAACATCTACTTTATCTCAGGCTTCTCAACTACTGTAGAAGTTTCAGCTAAAGCAAAAGCCTTCCTTGACGCTTACCGTGCTAAGTACAATGAAGAGCCTTCAACATTTGCAGCCTTGGCTTATGATTCAGTTCACCTTGTAGCAAACGCAGCAAAAGGTGCTAAAAACTCAGGTGAGATTAAGGACAACCTTGCTAAAACAAAAGACTTTGAAGGTGTAACTGGTCAAACAAGTTTCGATGCAGACCACAACACAGTTAAAACTGCTTACATGATGACCATGAACAATGGTAAGGTTGAAGCAGCAGAAGTTGTAAAACCATAATAGAAAAATGTTGAAATAGGGAATGAGCCTCGGACTCACTCCCTGTTTCGATGTTTAATACTCTTCGAAAATCTCTTCAAACCGCGTCAACGTCGCCTTGGATTATATACGTGACTGACTTCGTCAGTCTTATCTACAACCTCAAAGCAGTGCTTTGAGCAACCTGCGGCTAGTTTTCTAGTTTGCTCTTTGATTTTCATTGAGTATAAGAACCTATCAAAAAGTGAGGGGAAAACCCTCAAAATTATAAATAGAAAGAGTGAATTTTATGCTCCAACAACTAGTAAATGGTTTGATTCTAGGTAGTGTTTACGCGCTGTTAGCCCTAGGATATACCATGGTTTACGGAATTATCAAGCTCATCAACTTTGCCCACGGTGATATTTATATGATGGGAGCCTTTATCGGTTATTTCTTGATTAATTCTTTTCAAATGAATTTCTTTGTAGCGCTTATTGTAGCGATGATAGCGACAGCCATTCTTGGTGTTGTGATTGAGTTCCTTGCTTACCGACCTTTACGCCACTCTACTCGTATTGCTGTTTTGATCACAGCTATTGGGGTTTCCTTCCTACTTGAGTATGGAATGGTCTATCTGGTTGGTGCCAATACCCGTGCCTTCCCTCAAGCGATTCAAACAGTTCGCTATGATTTGGGACCAGTTAGCCTAACAAACGTGCAGTTAATGATTTTGGCTATTTCCTTGATTTTGATGATTTTGTTACAAGTTATTGTTCAAAAGACAAAGATGGGGAAAGCCATGCGTGCAGTATCTGTAGATAGCGATGCGGCGCAATTGATGGGGATCAATGTAAACCGTACTATCAGCTTTACCTTTGCTTTGGGTTCTGCTCTTGCGGGTGCGGCTGGTGTTCTGATTGCTCTTTATTATAACTCTCTTGAGCCTTTGATGGGGGTTACTCCAGGTCTTAAGTCATTCGTTGCCGCAGTACTTGGTGGTATTGGAATTATTCCTGGTGCGGCTCTTGGTGGTTTTGTGATTGGTCTATTGGAAACTTTTGCGACAGCCTTTGGAATGTCAGACTTCCGTGATGCCATTGTTTATGGAATCTTGTTGTTGATCTTGATTGTCCGCCCAGCTGGTATCCTTGGTAAAAATGTGAAAGAGAAGGTGTAAACGATGAAAGAAAATTTAAAAGTTAATATTCTATGGTTACTCCTTTTGTTAGCTGGCTATGGCTTGATTAGTGTACTGGTCTCAGTCGGAGTACTCAATCTATTCTATGTACAGATTTTACAACAAATTGGAATTAATATTATTTTGGCTGTTGGCCTTAACTTAATCGTTGGTTTTTCAGGACAATTTTCACTTGGACATGCTGGTTTCATGGCGATTGGTGCCTATGCCGCTGCTATTATTGGTTCTAAATCACCAACCTATGGTGCCTTTTTTGGAGCTATGCTTGTAGGTGCTTTGATTTCAGGAGCAGTTGCCTTACTTGTCGGAATTCCAACCTTGCGCTTGAAGGGGGACTATCTTGCGGTAGCGACTCTAGGTGTTTCTGAAATTATCCGTATCTTTATCATCAATGGTGGAAGCATTACAAATGGTGCGGCAGGTATCTTGGGAATTCCTAACTTTACAAATTGGCAAATGGTATACTTCTTTGTCGTGATTACAACCATTGCAACCTTGAACTTCTTGCGTAGCCCGATTGGTCGTTCAACCCTATCTGTTCGTGAGGACGAGATTGCTGCTGAGTCAGTTGGGGTTAATACGACTAAAATTAAAATCATCGCCTTTGTCTTTGGTGCTATTACTGCAAGTATTGCAGGGTCACTTCAGGCAGGATTTATCGGTTCAGTTGTACCGAAAGATTACACTTTCATTAACTCAATCAACGTTTTGATCATTGTTGTATTTGGTGGACTTGGTTCCATTACAGGTGCCATCGTTTCAGCTATTGTTCTTGGAATTTTGAATATGCTTCTCCAAGATGTTGCTAGCGTTCGTATGATTATCTACGCTTTGGCCTTGGTATTGGTAATGATTTTCAGACCAGGTGGACTCCTTGGAACATGGGAATTGAGTCTATCACGTTTCTTTAAAAAATCTAAGAAGGAGGAACAAAACTAATGGCATTACTTGAAGTAAAACAGTTAACCAAACATTTTGGCGGTCTAACAGCTGTTGGAGATGTGACTCTTGAATTGAACGAAGGGGAATTGGTTGGACTAATTGGTCCAAACGGAGCTGGTAAAACCACTCTTTTCAACCTCTTGACCGGTGTTTATGAACCAAGTGAGGGAACAGTTACCCTTGATGGTCACCTTTTAAATGGGAAGTCACCTTATAAGATTGCCTCCTTAGGACTTGGACGTACTTTCCAAAATATCCGTCTCTTTAAAGATTTAACAGTTTTGGACAATGTTTTGATTGCTTTTGGCAACCATCACAAACAACATGTTTTTGCTAGTTTCTTACGCTTACCAGCTTTTTACAATAGTGAAAAGGAATTAAAGGCTAAAGCTTTGGAATTACTGAAAATTTTTGATTTAGATGGTGATGCAGAGACTCTTGCTAAAAACCTCGCCTACGGACAACAACGTCGTTTGGAAATTGTTCGTGCCCTTGCTACGGAGCCTAAAATTCTCTTTTTAGATGAACCAGCAGCAGGTATGAACCCACAGGAAACAGCGGAATTGACTGAGTTAATTCGTCGTATCAAAGATGAATTTAAGATTACGATCATGCTGATTGAACACGATATGAATCTGGTCATGGAAGTAACAGAACGCATCTACGTACTTGAATATGGTCGTTTGATTGCTCAAGGAACTCCAGACGAAATTAAGACCAATAAACGCGTTATCGAAGCTTATCTAGGAGGTGAAGCCTAATGTCTATGTTAAAAGTTGAAAATCTTTCTGTACATTACGGTATGATCCAAGCAGTCCGTGATGTAAGCTTTGAAGTTAATGAAGGAGAAGTTGTTTCCCTTATCGGTGCCAATGGTGCTGGTAAGACAACTATTCTCCGTACCTTGTCTGGTTTGGTTAGACCGAGTTCAGGAAAAATTGAATTTTTAGGTCAAGAAATTCAAAAAATGCCAGCTCAGAAAATCGTGGCAGGTGGTCTTTCACAAGTACCAGAAGGACGCCACGTCTTCCCTGGCTTGACTGTTATGGAAAATCTTGAAATGGGAGCTTTCTTAAAGAAAAATCGTGATGAAAATCAAGCTAACTTGAAGAAGGTTTTCTCACGCTTTCCTCGTCTTGAAGAACGGAAGAACCAAGATGCAGCCACTCTTTCAGGAGGGGAACAACAAATGCTTGCCATGGGACGCGCCCTTATGTCAACACCTAAACTTCTTCTTTTAGATGAGCCATCAATGGGACTTGCCCCAATCTTTATCCAAGAAATTTTTGATATCATTCAAGATATCCAGAAACAAGGAACAACCGTCCTCTTGATTGAACAAAATGCCAATAAAGCACTCGCAATCTCTGACCGAGGCTATGTACTGGAAACAGGAAAAATCGTCCTATCCGGAACAGGAAAAGAACTCGCCTCATCAGAAGAAGTCAGAAAAGCATATCTAGGTGGCTAAAAAGGTCCGGGGGACCTTTTTAGTCGGTAGATTGAGATTGCAAACAAATCTGCATCTACATTAAAAGCTTAATTTCTAATAATTAAAAAATCGAATGAAAGGTATCTTACCTTCATTCATAGAGCTCGATTTTAGAGCTCTTTTTGCTAGCTTATTCATACTTTTCTGAATTTTGAAAAAGAAATGTAAGCGTTTGATAGATTTACAAAAAGATTGTATAATAGGGATAAGAATAGAAAAGGAGAAGTCTCATGGCAGTTAAAGATTTTATGACCCGCAAGGTAGTGTATATTAGTCCAGATACAACAGTATCTCATGCAGCAGATTTGATGAGAGAGCAAGGGTTGCACCGCTTGCCTGTTATCGAAAATGATCAATTGGTTGGTTTGGTAACTGAGGGAACCATTGCTCAAGCTAGTCCATCAAAAGCCACAAGTCTTTCTATCTATGAGATGAACTATCTTCTGAATAAGACCAAAGTAAAAGATGTCATGATTCGTGATGTTGTCACTGTTTCAGGTTATGCTAGTCTAGAAGATGCAACTTATCTGATGCTGAAAAACAAGATTGGTATTCTTCCTGTAGTAGATAACCATCAAGTATACGGAGTTATTACTGACCGTGATGTTTTCCAAGCCTTTCTTGAAATTGCTGGTTATGGTGAAGAAGGAATTCGAGTGCGCTTTGTTACAGAAGATGAAGTTGGTGTTCTCGGAAAGATTGTTTCTTTGATTGTAGAAGAAAATTTGAATATCTCCCATACCGTAAATATTCCACGCAAGGATGGTAAGGTGATTATCGAAGTTCAAATCGATGGATCAGTTGATTTGACAGCCTTAAAGCAAAAATTTGAAGCTGAAAATATTCAAGTAGAAGAGATTAGTCGTACTTCTGCTAAAATTTTGTAAGCATGGAAGCCGAAAGGCTTCTTTTTTCATGAAAGGGAGATTAGAGCAAAAGATGGAAAGAAATGATAGAATATGGTATAATAAAACGATACAAAAAAGGAGTATTTATGGACATTTCAGTAATTCGTCAGAAAATTGACGCAAATCGTGAAAAATTAGCTTCTTTCAGGGGGTCTCTTTGACCTAGAGGGTCTAGAGGAAGAGATTGCCATCTTGGAAAACAAGATGACAGAACCTGATTTTTGGAACGATAATATCGCGGCCCAAAAAACGTCGCAAGAATTAAATGAATTAAAAAACACCTATAACACTTTCCACAAAATGGAAGAGTTGCAGGATGAAGTCGAAATTTTATTGGACTTTTTAGCAGAAGACGAGTCGGTTCAAGAAGAACTGGTAACGCAGTTATCCGAACTTGATAAGATGATGTCCAGCTATGAGATGACCCTTCTCTTGTCAGAACCTTATGACCATAATAATGCTATATTGGAAATCCATCCAGGTTCTGGTGGTACAGAGGCTCAAGACTGGGGTGATATGTTGCTTCGTATGTACACTCGCTATGGAAATGCCAAAGGCTTTAAAGTGGAAGTCTTGGATTACCAGGCTGGTGATGAAGCAGGTATTAAGTCGGTGACCTTGTCCTTTGAAGGACCTAATGCCTATGGTCTCCTCAAGTCGGAAATGGGTGTGCACCGTTTGGTCCGTATCTCACCATTTGACTCTGCCAAACGTCGCCATACATCTTTTACATCTGTAGAAGTGATGCCTGAGTTGGATGATACCATTGAAGTGGAAATCCGTGAAGATGATATCAAGATGGACACCTTCCGTTCAGGTGGTGCTGGTGGACAGAACGTCAATAAAGTTTCAACAGGTGTGCGTTTGACACATATTCCTACGGGAACTGTCGTCCAGTCAACGGTCGATCGTACTCAATATGGAAATAGAGATCGTGCCATGAAGATGTTGCAGGCAAAGCTCTATCAAATGGAGCAAGAAAAGAAAGCTGCGGAGGTAGATTCCCTTAAGGGTGAGAAAAAAGAAATCACATGGGGAAGCCAAATCCGTTCTTATGTTTTCACGCCATATACTATGGTAAAAGATCACCGAACTAGCTTTGAAGTTGCACAAGTAGATAAGGTTATGGATGGAGACCTAGATGGTTTTATTGATGCCTATCTCAAGTGGCGCATCAGCTAAGATAGAAAGGAACTCACATGTCAATTATTGAAATGAGAGATGTCGTCAAAAAATACGACAATGGAACGACTGCTCTACGAGGTGTTTCGGTCAGCGTTGAACCAGGGGAATTTGCTTACATCGTAGGACCTTCAGGAGCAGGGAAGTCAACCTTTATTCGTTCTCTGTATCGTGAAGTAAAGATCGATAAAGGAAGCCTATCAGTTGCTGGTTTTAATCTGGTTAAGATTAAAAAGAAAGATGTCCCGCTTCTACGTCGTAGTATTGGGGTTGTCTTCCAGGATTATAAACTATTGCCAAAGAAAACTGTTTATGAGAATATTGCTTATGCTATGGAAGTAATTGGGGAAAATCGCCGTAATATCAAAAAACGGGTGATGGAAGTTTTGGACTTGGTTGGATTGAAGCATAAGGTTCGTTCTTTTCCAAATGAGCTCTCAGGTGGGGAGCAACAGCGGATTGCGATTGCGCGAGCTATTGTAAACAATCCAAAAGTACTGATAGCCGATGAACCAACAGGAAACTTGGACCCGGATAATTCATGGGAAATTATGAATCTCTTGGAACGGATTAACTTACAAGGAACAACTATTTTGATGGCGACTCATAATAGCCAGATTGTAAATACCTTGCGCCACCGTGTCATTGCCATTGAAAATGGCCGTGTCGTCCGTGACGAATCAAAAGGAGAGTATGGATACGATGATTAGTAGATTTTTTCGCCATTTATTTGAATCACTAAAAAGTTTGAAACGAAATGGTTGGATGACAGTGGCTGCTGTCAGCTCAGTCATGATTACTTTAACCTTGGTTGCCATATTTGCTTCTGTTATTTTCAATACAGCGAAACTGGCTACCGATATTGAAAATAATGTCCGAGTAATGGTTTACATTCGTAAGGATGTCGCTGATAATAGTGAGACTATTGAAAAAGAAGGTCAAACTGTTACAAATAATGACTACCATAAGGTATATAATGCCTTGAAGGGGATGTCTACAGTTAAGAGTGTTACTTTTTCAAGTAAAGAAGAACAATATGAAAAATTAACTGAGACAATGGGGGATAACTGGAAAATCTTTGATGGTGACGCCAATCCTCTCTACGATGCATATATTGTAGATACTAACACACCAAGTGATGTAAAGATAGTAGCTGAAGAGGCTAAAAAAATTGAAGGTGTATCAGAAGTTCAAGATGGTGGAGCCAACACACAACGTCTGTTCCAACTTGCTTCCTTCATTCGTGTTTGGGGATTAGTCATAGCAGGACTCTTGATTTTCATTGCAGTCTTCTTGATTTCTAATACCATTCGTATTACCATTATTTCTCGCAGTCGCGAAATTCAAATTATGCGCTTGGTTGGTGCTAAGAATAGCTATATCCGAGGACCATTCCTCCTTGAGGGTGCTTTCATCGGATTACTTGGAGCAACAATTCCATCAGCTTTAGTATTCGTTGTTTATCAAATGGTTTACCAATCGGTTAATAAGTCATTAGTAGGTCAAAATCTTTCTATGATTTCACCAGAAGTATTTAGTCCACTGATGATTGTCCTCTTGTTTGTTATTGGAATTTTTATTGGTTCAATTGGATCAGGAATTTCAATGCGCCGATTCTTAAAAATTTAAATTTGAATAGATGTATATTTGAGGAGATTTTAATATCTCCTCTTTTACTACAAAAATTTTAGAAAAAAGTCTACTTTTTTCTATAAAAGCCTTTACAAAAAAAATTAAAGTGGTATAATTAATACATAGTTAAGTGCAAACGTTTTCGTAAAACGTTTGCCTAAATAAAAATAAAGGAGATTTGAATGATGAAAGATACATTCAAAAATGTCTTGTCTTTCGAATTTTGGCAAAAATTCGGTAAGGCTTTGATGGTGGTTATCGCCGTTATGCCGGCTGCTGGTTTGATGATTTCAATCGGTAAGTCGCTTGTGATGATTAACCCTAACTTTGCTCCACTGGTCATTACTGGTGGTGTACTAGAGCAAATCGGTTGGGGAGTTATCGTTAACCTTCATATCTTGTTCGCCCTCGCTATTGGAGGAAGCTGGGCTAAGGAACGCGCTGGTGGTGCGTTTGCGGCAGGTCTTGCCTTTATCCTAATCAACCGTATCACTGGTACAATCTTTGGCGTATCAGGCGATATGTTGAAAAATCCTGAAGCTATGGTAACAACTCTCTTTGGTGGATCAATCAAAGTTGCTGATTACTTCATTAGTGTTATGGAAGCCCCAGCGCTTAACATGGGTGTCTTCGTAGGGATTATTTCTGGTTTTATTGGAGCAACTGCTTACAATAAATACTATAACTTCCGTAAGCTTCCTGATGCACTTTCATTCTTTAACGGAAAACGTTTTGTACCATTTGTAGTTATTCTTCGTTCAATAATTGCTGCAATTGTACTTTCAGCTTTCTGGCCACTTGTGCAAACTGGTATCAATAGCTTTGGTATCTGGATTGCTAACTCACAAGAAACTGCTCCAATCCTTGCACCATTCTTGTATGGTACATTGGAACGTTTGCTCTTGCCATTTGGTCTTCACCACATGTTGACTATCCCAATGAACTACACAGCTCTTGGTGGTACTTATGAGGTCTTAACTGGTGCAGCTAAAGGTAGTCAAGTATTTGGTCAAGATCCACTATGGCTTGCATGGGTAACAGACCTTGTTAACCTTAAAGGTACAGATGCAAGTCACTACCAACAATTGTTAGATACTGTTCACCCAGCTCGTTTCAAAGTTGGACAAATGATCGGTTCATTCGGTATCTTGATGGGTGTGATCGTGGCTATCTACCGTAATGTCGATGCTGATAAGAAACATCAATATAAAGGTATGATGATTGCGACAGCTCTTGCAACATTCTTGACAGGGGTTACTGAACCAATCGAATACATGTTCATGTTTGTAGCAACACCTATGTATCTTGTTTACTCACTTGTTCAAGGTGCTGCCTTCGCTATGGCTGACGTTGTAAACCTACGTATGCACTCATTCGGTTCAATCGAGTTCTTGACTCGTACACCTATTGCAATCAGTGCTGGTATCGGTATGGATATCATTAACTTCATTTGGGTAACCGTTCTCTTTGCTGTAATCATGTACTTCATCGCAAACTTCATGATTCAAAAATTCAACTACGCAACCCCAGGACGTAACGGAAACTACGAAACTGCTGAAGGTTCAGAAGAAGCTAGCAGCGCAGTGAAAGTTGCAGCAGGTTCTCAAGCTGTAAACATTATCAACCTTCTTGGTGGACGTGCAAACATCGTTGATGTGGATGCATGTATGACTCGTCTTCGTGTAACTGTTAAAGACGCAGACAAAGTCGGTGATGCAGAACAATGGAAAGCAGAAGGAGCTATGGGTCTTGTCATGAAAGGACAAGGAGTTCAAGCTATCTACGGTCCAAAAGCAGACGTATTGAAATCTGATATCCAAGATATTCTTGATTCAGGTGAAATCATTCCTGAAACTCTTCCAAGTCAAATGACAGAAACGCAACAAAATACTGTTCAATTCAAAGGTCTTACTGAGGAAGTTTACTCAGTAGCTGACGGTCAAGTTGTTGCCTTGGAACAAGTAAAAGATCCAGTATTTGCTCAAAAAATGATGGGTGATGGATTTGCTGTAGAACCTGCAAATGGAAACATTGTATCTCCAGTTTCAGGTACTGTATCAAGCATCTTCCCTACAAAACATGCTCTTGGTCTTGTGACTGAAGCAGGTCTTGAAGTACTTGTTCACATTGGTTTGGACACAGTAAGTCTTGAAGGAAAACCATTTACAGTTCATGTAGCTGAAGGACAAAAAGTTGCAGCAGGTGACCTTCTTGTCACAGCTGACTTGGATGCTATCCGTGCAGCAGGTCGTGAAACTTCTACAGTAGTTGTCTTCACAAATGCTGAAGCTATTAAATCAGTTAAATTAGAACAAACAGGTTCTCTTGCAGCTAAAACAGCAGTTGCTAAGGTAGAATTGTAATATACTTGAGGTTGGAAGCTGTTTTCCAACCTCTTGTTTTAGGAGAAAAGCATGAAATTTTTAACACTCAATACTCATAGCTGGATGGAAAAAGAAGCTGAGGAAAAATTCCAGTTCTTGCTTGAAGATATTCTTGATAAAGACTATGATTTGATTTGTTTCCAAGAAATCAATCAGGAGATCACCTCGCAAGAGGTGGAGGTTAATGATCTCTATCAAGCTTTGCCAGCAGCTGAGCCTATTCACCAAGATCACTATGTTAGACTTTTGGTTGAGAAGTTATCAGAGCAAGGGAAAAATTACTACTGGACTTGGGCCTATAACCATATCGGTTATGACCGCTATCATGAAGGTGTGGCTATCTTGTCTAAAACACCTATTGAAGCAAGAGAAATTTTGGTTTCAGATGTGGATGATCCAACAGATTATCACACTCGTCGAGTTGCTTTAGCAGAAACAGTAGTTGAAGGTAAAGAGCTTGCGGTTGCCAGTGTCCACCTTTCTTGGTGGGATAAAGGTTTCCAAGAAGAATGGGCACGATTTGAGGCTGTATTGAAAGAATTGAACAAGCCACTTTTGCTTGCTGGGGATTTCAACAACCCAGCTGGTCAGGAAGGATACCAAGCTATTTTAGCTAGTCCATTAGGCTTACAAGACGCATTTGAAGTTGCTCAAGAGAAAAGTGGTAGCTATACTGTTCCACCAGAAATTGATGGCTGGAAGGGGAACACAGAACCCCTTCGAATCGACTATGTTTTTACTACCAAAGAGTTAGCGGTGGAAAATTTACATGTGGTATTTGATGGCAACAAGAGTCCGCAAGTGAGTGATCACTATGGCTTGAATGCTACTTTAAACTGGAAATAGTGACTGAAAAGAGGTTGGGATTATAAAATTCCATCCTTTTTCTAACTAGAGAAGCTACTGGAAATAGCCAAATAAGTGAGACTACTGTAATGGAATAAAATATGGTATAATTGATAAGATAGATAGAATCGAGGATATTATGTCATTTACGAAATTTCAATTTAAAAACTATATTAGAGAAGCCTTAGAGGAGTTAAAATTTACAACTCCAACAGAGGTGCAAGATAAGTTGATTCCGATTGTTTTGGCAGGTCGTGACCTAGTAGGAGAATCAAAAACAGGTTCAGGTAAGACTCATACTTTCTTGTTACCGATTTTCCAGCAATTAGATGAAGCTAGCGATAGTGTACAGGCAGTGATTACTGCACCGAGCCGTGAATTAGCTACTCAGATTTACCAAGCAGCTCGTCAAATTTCAGCCCATTCAGATGTTGAAGTTCGTGTGGTTAATTATGTAGGTGGTACGGATAAGGCTCGCCAGATTGAGAAATTGGCAAGCAATCAGCCTCATATTGTTATCGGTACTCCAGGTCGTATCTACGACTTGGTTAAATCTGGTGATTTGGCCATTCACAAGGCTAAGACCTTTGTGGTTGATGAGGCAGACATGACCTTGGATATGGGATTCTTGGAAACTGTTGATAAGATTGCTGGCAGCCTTCCAAAAGATTTGCAATTCATGGTCTTCTCAGCGACGATCCCACAAAAGTTGCAACCATTCTTGAAAAAATACTTATCAAATCCTGTTATGGAGAAAATCAAGACTAAAACGGTCATTTCTGACACTATTGATAATTGGTTGATTTCTACTAAGGGACGTGACAAGAATGCTCAAATTTACCAGTTGACTCAGTTGATGCAACCGTATTTGGCAATGATTTTTGTTAACACTAAAACGCGTGCTGATGAGTTGCATTCATATCTGACTGCTCAAGGTTTGAAGGTGGCAAAAATCCATGGAGATATTGCCCCTCGTGAGCGCAAGCGTATCATGAATCAGGTGAAAAATCTAGATTTTGAGTATATTGTAGCAACGGATTTGGCAGCGCGTGGAATTGACATTGAAGGTGTCAGTCATGTTATCAATGATGCCATTCCGCAAGACTTATCTTTCTTTGTGCACCGTGTTGGTCGTACTGGACGAAACGGCTTACCAGGTACAGCTATTACCCTCTATCAGCCAAGTGATGACTCGGATATCCGTGAGTTGGAGAAATTGGGAATCAAGTTTACTCCTAAGATGGTCAAAGACGGAGAATTTCAAGATACCTATGACCGTGATCGTCGTGCCAACCGTGAGAAAAAACAAGATAAGCTTGATATCGAAATGATTGGTTTGGTTAAAAAGAAAAAGAAAAAAGTCAAACCGGGTTATAAGAAAAAAATTCAATGGGCGGTTGATGAAAAGCGCCGCAAGACCAAACGCGCTGAAAATCGCGCTCGAGGTCGTGCAGAGCGTAAAGCTAAACGCCAAACATTTTAAAATAGGCTGGAAAAAATTCATTTTAGTAAATAACGAAAAATCGGCTGTTTCCACAATAAAACGCATAATATCAAGATTTTAGCACATCTGATATTATGCGTTTTTCTGATTTTAAAGACTTTTTGCGCAGCCGCCTTTTATTGTGATTTTGATTCGGTTTCTGCAGATTCGGGATGGAGTTCTTGGTAGCTTGGTGCCTTGAAAAGGCCAGTACTGGTTTTACCTTGTCGTTGGCTAAAGAGACTAGTTGATCGACTACCTTTTTCTTGCTCAATTTTTTGCAGAATTGGTAAGGAATTGAGGTAAGAAATACTTTCTGTATCAACTGTTCCAAGATGATCTTTTTGATAGAAACGTATCAAATCGCCAGTTTGAATCTGGTCGCTAATTTTCAGCTGTTGACTGACTGCCTGACGAACGCTTTCCAGTTCGGTCTGAGTTTGCTCATCAAGATTACTGATTTCAAGACCACTTTCAGTATAGTAGGTTCGTCCGTCATAACTGGTGTATTTAGGTGTGACGAAGGAATTGGCAGTTCGAAAGGCAACTGTTTCTTGATGGTCTGGTGATAGGAGGTCTTGTCCAACTTGAAGGAAGGAATTGGACTTAATACCAAGGAGGTGTTCGAGAGTAGGTAAGATATCGATTTGTCCACCGTAGGTATTGATGATTTTCCCTTTTTCATAACCAGGCATGACCGCCATAAAAGGCACTCGTTGCAACATGGCATTGTCGTAATTCGACCAGTTCTCAGAAGTCTTTCCAATCAAAGGTGCCAGGTCAGGATTGCGGGAGTTGGAAATTCCATAATGGTCTCCGTAGATGACGATGATGGAATTTTCATAGAGGCCACTTTCTTTGAGATAGTCAAAGAAGGCCTTGGTAGCACTGTCCAGATAGTTAGCCGTTTGGAAGTAGCCATTTATCGTTTTATCTTTGGTTTTGGCAAAGGGGAAACCAAGCTCATCTCCCGTCAGATTGCTAGCATAGGGATAGTGATTGGAAACCGTGATATACTTGGAATAAAAAGGCTGCTGCAAGTGCTCCAGATATTGGATGGAATCTTTCATCATGATTTTATCATTTAAACCATATTGGAAAGAATTACTACTGTCTTGCTTGGTGAAATAGGAAGCATCAAAGAAGTACTGGTAGCCCCATTGCTTGTAGGTTGTATTTCTGTTCCAGAAGGTCCCGATATTACCGTGAAAGACAGCACTTGATTGGTAGCCATTTTTCGATAGGATAAAAGGAGCTGCCTGCTGGGTATTGGTACCACCTTAATTGACCATGAAAGAACCTTGGTCAAGTCCAAACAAACCAGTCTCCAGCATGGTTTCCGCATCTGAGGTCTTACCAGCCTTGACTTGGTTAAAGATATTCGAAAAGGCTAGGGTTGATTGCGAATGGTAAAGTGAATTAAGGAAGTGAGTGACTTCATGCTTAGTTCCATCTATGTTAAGTTTATAGTCAAGCAGGAATTGCTGGAAACTCTCTAAGTGGAGATAAATCACATTTTTCCCTTTGGCTAAGCCGAAATAGTCTGGCTTGGGCTTAGCGGAATGTTCTTGAATATAATCTGTGATAGGTTGAAGGTCAGTCTCAGAAGCCTTAGCACGTTCTTTGTTGGCGCTGTATGATTGGTTGGCACTATAGCCTAAAAAGGCTGGTAAACTAAGGGCGCGGACAATATAATAATTAGAAAATCCTAGCGATAGGAGATCGGGACGTTCAATCTCTGCCAAGAAAAGATTAGCAGAAAAGAGCAGGGCTGAGAGAGCAGTGATAGCGACACTGGAGCGGAATCTGAAAGGTCTCTTATCCAGTTGGATGCATTTTTTATAGAGAAGAAAAGCCAGCAGTGGGAAATCCATAAAATAGATGAAATCCCAAAGGCGCAGTAACTCTAGTTCAGCAGTTCCAACAGACACCTTGCTGACCACCTTCATAGTATTAGCCGTGATAAAGTCACTAAATTCTCGATAGTAAAAGACATTGGAATAAAGCCAAATGAATAAAAGGTTATAAATAGCTATACTCAGACCATAAAAGATCTTGGTTGATCGAGCATAGAGGGCTAGAGCTAGAAGAAGGAGCCCCAAAGGAAGGGGATTGAAAAAGGCGATAAAGGCAAGGTAATTTCCCTGCAACTTTCCTAATTGAATGTCTAAATTAAAGTCAATGGTATAGGCTAATAAGGTTTTGAGCCAATATAGGGTTAAAAGAGTTAGGACAACCCAGTCTAGTACCGATGGCTTTTTGGATTTTGTTAAAATTGATTCTCACACAATTACTTCCTAAGTTTTTATTAGTATAGCATTTTTTAAAACTAGAGTAAAAAAGCAAGGGTAGTTTCTTTTTTGAGAATTGTCATAAAATTTGCTATAATAGGGATTATGAATAAAATAAGAGTCAGTAAACGGGTTGAAAAAAAGCTTTCCAAGGGGCTTGTTTTACTAGAAGCTAGTGACCTTGCAGATGTCCATCTCAAGGATCAGGAAGTAGAAGTCTATAGTCAAGGAGGAAACTTTCTTGGGACTGCCTACCTTTCTCAGCAAAACAAGGGTTTGGGCTGGTTTGTGAGTACAGACAAGGTGGCCTTCAATCAAGCGTTCTTTGAAGCACTGTTTAGACAAGCTAAAGAAAAGAGAAGTGCCTACTATCAAGATGATTTGACAACTGCCTTTCGTCTCTTCAACCAAGAAGGAGATGGTTTTGGCGGCCTGACAGTGGACCTTTATGGCGACTATGCTGTATTTTCTTGGTATAACTCTTATGTTTATCAGATTCGCAAGGTTATTTCTGAAGCCTTTAGACAGGTTTTTCCTGAGGTTTTAGGAGCCTATGAGAAGATCCGTTTTAAGGGTTTGGACTATGAATCTGCCCATGTTTATGGTCAAGAAGCACCTGAATTTTTCACTGTTCTAGAAAATGGTGTCTTGTATCAAGTCTTTATGAATGATGGCTTGATGACAGGGATTTTTCTAGACCAGCATGAGGTTCGTGGTAGTCTGGTCGATGGTTTGGCTATGGGCAAATCCTTGCTCAATATGTTTTCCTACACAGCAGCATTTTCAGTAGCTGCAGCCATGGGAGGAGCTAGCCAGACAACTTCTGTTGACCTAGCCAAACGTTCACGAGAATTGTCTCAAGCGCATTTTCAGGTAAATGGAATCAGCACAGACGACCATCGTTTTATAGTCATGGATGTCTTTGAATATTTCAAATATGCCAAGCGAAAAGGTTTGACATACGATGTGATTGTCCTAGATCCGCCAAGCTTTGCTCGGAATAAAAAACAAACTTTCTCTGTGTCCAAGGATTATCACAAGTTGATTTCCCAGAGTCTTGAGATTTTAAATCCTGAAGGAATCATCATTGCCAGTACCAATGCTGCCAATGTTTCTCGCCAGAAATTTACAGATCAAATTGATAAAGGCTTTGCAGGAAGAAGTTACCAGATTTTAAATAAATACGGTCTTCCAGCAGATTTCGCCTATAATAAAAAAGATGAAAGTAGTAATTACCTCAAGGTGATTAGTATGAAGGTTAGTAAATGAAATTAATCGTTTCAGTAATGCCAAGAAGTTTAGAGGAGGCTCAGGCTCTGGATGCCACAAGGTATCAAGATGCTGATATTATTGAATGGCGTGCCGACTATCTGCCTAAAGAAGCGATTTTGCAGGTGGCTCCAGCTATTTTTGAAAAATTTGCAGGTCGTGAATTGGTTTTCACATTGCGAACTCGCTCTGAAGGGGGAGAAATCGACCTTTCTCCAGAAGAATATATCCATCTAATCAAGGAAGTGGCGCAACTCTATCAACCAGACTATATTGATTTTGAGTACTATACCTACAAGGATGTTTTTGAGGAAATGCTGGACTTCCCAAATCTCGTTTTGAGTTACCACAATTTCCAAGAAACACCTGAAAATATGATGGAAATCTTGTCAGAGTTGACGAGCCTAAATCCAAAACTTGTCAAGGTTGCAGTGATGGCTCACACGGAGCAGGATGTCTTAGACTTGATGAACTATACACGAGGCTTTAAAACTCTCAATCCTGAGCAGGAGTATGTAACTATTTCTATGGGCAAGGTGGGCAAGGTCTCTCGTATCACTGCGGATGTGACAGGTTCTAGCTGGTCCTTTGCTAGTCTAGATGAGGCCAGTGCCCCAGGTCAGATTTCCCTAGCTAACATGAAAAAAATTCGGGAGATTTTGGATGAAGCTTGATGGCTATACACGTTTAGCTGCTGTTGTTGCCAATCCTATTAAGCATTCTATTTCCCCCTTCATCCACAACAGCGCCTTTGAGGCGACAACTACCAACGGTGCTTATGTAGCTTGGGAGATTGAAGCGGGTGATTTGGCAGAAACAGTGGCCAATATTCGTCGCTACCAGATGTTTGGTATCAACCTTTCTATGCCCTATAAGGAGCAGGTGATTCCATATTTGGATGAACTGAGTGACGAAGCGCGCTTGATTGGTGCGGTCAATACGGTTGTCAATGAGAATGGCAATTTAATTGGATATAATACAGATGGCAAGGGATTTTTTAAGAGCTTGCCTTCTTTTACAATTACAGGTAAGAAGATGACCCTGCTGGGTGCAGGTGGTGCGGCCAAGTCCATTTTGGCACAAGCTATTTTGGACGGCGGCAGTCAGATTTCGGTCTTTGTTCGTTCAGTTTCCATGGAAAAAACAAGACCTTATCTAGACAAGTTACAGGAGCAAACAGGCTTTAAAGTGGACTTGTATGCTTTAGAAGATGTTTCTGAACTGCAAGAAAGGATTGCCGAGTCGGATTTACTGGTCAATGCTACCAGTGTGGGCATGGATGGTCAATCATCCCCAGTTCCTGAAAGCATCAATTTGCCAGAAACTATCTTGGTGGCAGATATTATTTACCAACCCTTTGAAACACCATTTTTAAAATGGGCTAGGAGGCAGGGCAATACAGCTGTCAATGGTCTGGGTATGTTGCTCTATCAAGCTGCAGAAGCTTTTCAACTGTGGACAGGCAAGGAAATGCCGACAGAAGAAATTTGGCAGTCTTTAACAGAAAAATACCAATAAAGAAAAGGAGACTCTCCTATGAAAATCAGAATCGATATTCCTCATCATCCTTATGATATTCAGATTGAAAAAGGTTGTCTGGCTCAGGCTGGCCAATGGTTGCGAGAACTATGGCAACCACAAAAAGTGGTCATTGTAACAGACAATCATGTAGCCTCTCTCTATGCAGAGAAGGTCAAACTCAGCATAGAAGATGCTGGTTTTCAGGTAGCAGTTTTTGACTTTTTAGAAGGGGAAGAACGGAAAAATCTGACCACTGTTCAGAAAGTCTATGAATTTTTAGTTAAGAAAGGTCTGACTCGTAGTGATGGAATCGTGGCTCTCGGAGGTGGTGTCGTTGGAGACCTGGCTGGTTTTGTAGCCTCTACCTATATGCGGGGCATTCATTTTGTTCAGATTCCGACCAGCTTGACTGCCCAGGTGGATTCTTCTATCGGCGGAAAGACAGGTGTCAACACTCCATTTGCTAAAAATATGGTGGGGACCTTTGCCCAACCAGACGGGGTTCTGATTGACCCGCTTGTCCTTGAAACGCTCGGAAAGAGAGAGTTGATTGAAGGAATGGGTGAAGTTATCAAGTATGGCTTGATTGAGGATCCAGAACTGTGGGCTCTTTTGACGGAGCTGGATGGTTCTGTAGAGAGCATTCTGGAACATGCGGAGACTTTGATTGAACATTCTTGTCAGGCCAAGCGCAAGATGGTAGTTGAGGATGAGCTGGATAACGGTGTTCGACTTTACCTCAATTTTGGGCACACTATTGGCCATGCCATAGAAGCAACGGCAGGTTATGGAACAGTCATGCATGGAGAAGCCGTAGCCATGGGTATGGTGCAGATTTCCAAGGTTGCTGAGGAGAAAGGCCTCATGCCAGAAGGAATAACCCAGTCTATTACAGAGATGTGTCAGAAATTTGGACTACCTGTTGACTATGAAAACTGGGATGTTGACAAGCTTTATCAGGCTTTGACTCATGATAAGAAAGCGCGTGGCAACACCTTGAAATTGGTCTTGGTACCAGAGCTTGGTTCAGCGACTATTCACCCAGTTTCTCTGGAAGAGATGAAAGACTACTTGGTAAAATAAGGAGAGTGTATGAGATATTTAACTGCAGGAGAATCACACGGTCCCCGTCTGACGGCTATTATTGAGGGAATTCCAGCAGGACTTCCTTTGACAGCAGAGGACATCAATGAGGATTTGAAACGTCGTCAGGGTGGATACGGCCGCGGTGGTCGTATGAAGATTGAGAGCGACCAAGTTATCTTTACTTCGGGTGTTCGCCATGGGGAGACTACTGGGGCTCCCATTACCATGGATGTCATCAATAAGGACCACCAAAAATGGCTGGATATCATGTCTGCGGAGGACATTGAAGACCGCCTCAAAAGTAAACGAAAAATTACCCATCCACGTCCTGGTCACGCTGACTTGGTTGGGGGCATCAAGTACCGTTTTGATGATTTGCGTAATTCCTTGGAGCGTTCATCAGCTCGTGAAACCACCATGCGGGTGGCAGTTGGCGCAGTAGCCAAACGCCTCTTGGCTGAGCTGGATATGGAGATTGCCAACCATGTCGTAGTCTTTGGTGGCAAGGAAATCGATGTTCCTGAGAATCTCACAGTTGCTGAGATTAAGGAAAGAGCTGCCCAGTCTGAAGTTTCTATTGTTAACCAAGAAAGAGAACAGGAAATAAAGGATTATATTGACCAAATCAAACGTGACGGTGATACCATCGGTGGGGTTGTGGAGACAGTCGTCGGAGGTGTCCCAGTTGGCCTTGGTTCCTATGTCCAATGGGACAGAAAATTGGATGCGCGATTGGCTCAAGCAGTTGTTTCTATCAATGCTTTTAAAGGTGTGGAATTTGGCCTTGGATTTGAAGCTGGTTACCGTAAAGGTAGCCAAGTTATGGATGAAATTCTCTGGTCTAAAGAAGACGGCTATACTCGCCGTACCAATAATCTTGGCGGCTTTGAAGGAGGTATGACCAATGGGCAACCCATTGTTGTTCGTGGAGTTATGAAACCCATTCCTACTCTCTACAAACCACTCATGAGTGTAGATATCGAAACCCATGAACCCTACAAGGCAACTGTGGAGAGAAGTGATCCGACTGCTCTTCCAGCAGCAGGTGTAGTTATGGAAGCTGTTGTGGCAACGGTTCTGGCACAAGAAATCCTTGAAAAATTCTCATCAGACAATCTAGAGGAATTAAAAGAAGCGGTAGCCCAACACCGAGACTATACAAAGAACTATTAAGGAGTTCCTATGGCAAAAACAGTCTATATCGCAGGTCTTGGTTTGATTGGTGCCTCGATGGCACTCGGTATCAAACGCGATCATCCAGATTATGAAATTTTAGGCTATAATCGCAGTCAAGCTTCGAGAGATATCGCCTTGAAAGAAGGCATGATTGACCGTGCAACGGATGATTTTGCCAGTTTTGCTCCTCTGGCGGATATTATTATTCTTAGCTTACCAATCAAGCAAACCATTGCTTTCATTAAGGAGTTGGCCAACTTGGATTTGAAAGAAGGTGTCATTATTTCAGATGCTGGTTCGACTAAGTCAGCCATTGTGGATGCGGCGGAGCAGTATTTAGCTGGCAAGCCTGTTCGTTTTGTCGGGGCCCATCCCATGGCTGGTAGTCACAAGACAGGAGCTGCTTCTGCGGATGTCAATCTTTTTGAAAATGCCTATTATATCTTCACACCTTCAAGCCTGACAAGTCAGGACACTCTTGAGGAAATGAAGAATCTGCTTTCAGGTCTTCATGCTCGTTTTATCGAGATTGATGCCAAGGAGCATGATCGAGTGACTTCTCAGATTAGCCATTTTCCTCATATTCTGGCTTCTAGTCTCATGGAACAGACCGCGGTTTATGCTCAAGAACATGAGATGGCAAGGCGCTTTGCGGCAGGTGGTTTTCGAGATATGACTCGGATTGCGGAAAGCGAGCCAGGGATGTGGACCTCCATTCTCTTGTCCAATCGTGAAACAATTTTAGATAGAATTGAGGATTTCAAGGAGCGTTTGGACGAGATTGGACAAGCTATCAGTAAGGGAGATGAGGAGCAAATCTGGAACTTTTTCAACCAAGCGCGTGAGCAACGTCAGGCTATGGAAATCCATAAGCGTGGTGGCGTGGATAGCTCTTATGACCTCTATGTCGATGTTCCCGATGAAGAAGATGTCATCCTGAGGATTTTGGAACTGCTACGTGGAACTTCCTTGGTCAATATTCATATCAACGAGGAAAACCGTGAAGATATTCACGGGATTTTACAAATTTCATTTAAAAATGCTCAAGACTTGGAACGAGCCGAGCACCTCATAACAGAAAATACCGACTACACAGTCGTTATCAAATAAGGAGAAAATTATGTCAAATATTTACGATAGTGCAAATGAACTCAGTCGCGGTCTACGCGAATTACCAGAATACAAGGCTGTCAAAACAGCTAAAGATGAGATTTCAGCAGATGCTGAGGCGAGCAAAATCTTTACGGAATATGTTGCTTTCCAAGAGGAAATTCAAAGATTAGCGCAGACAGGTCAAATGCCAGACGCTTCCTTCCAAGCTAAGATGGAAAACTTTGGCAAGCAGATTCAGGGAAATAACCTATTGTCAGAATTCTTTACCAAGCAACAACAATTGGCAATTTACCTTTCTGACATTGAAAAAATTGTTTTCGAACCAATTTCAGAATTGCTAAAATAAGAAAATAACAATTCTAAAGTCAGGAATTTTTAAGGAATTTCTGGCTTTTTATGATAAAATAAGTAAAAGTATTGCAAGTATGAGGTCCAGTATGAAACTAAAAACAAACATTAGCCACTTACACGGCAGTATACGAGTTCCAGGTGACAAATCTATCAGTCACCGTTCCATTATCTTTGGAAGCTTGGCTGAGGGTGAGACCAAGGTCTATGATATATTACGTGGCGAAGACGTCCTTTCGACCATGCAAGTCTTTCGTGATCTTGGTGTTGAAATTGAGGATAAAGATGGGGTTATTACCATTCAAGGTGTAGGCATGGATGGCTTAAAAGCGCCACAAAATGCCCTTGATATGGGAAATTCTGGCACCTCGATTCGCCTGATTTCAGGTGTCCTTGCCGGTGCAGACTTTGAAGTTGAAATGTTCGGAGATGATAGTCTCTCCAAACGTCCTATGGATCGTGTGACTATTCCGTTGAAAAAAATGGGAGTCAGCATTTCAGGGCAAACTGAGCGAGACTTGCCTCCCCTTCACTTAAAAGGAACGAAAAACCTAACCCCTATTCAGTATGAGTTGCCAATTGCCTCAGCCCAAGTCAAGTCAGCCTTGATGTTTGCAGCCTTACAAGCTAAGGGGAAGTCAGTTATTATCGAAAAAGAGTGCACGCGTAATCATACTGAAGATATGTTGCAACAATTTGGTGGTCATTTAAGTGTGGAGGGCAAGAAAATCACAGTCCAAGGACCGCAAAAATTGACAGGACAAAAGGTGGTTATTCCAGGAGATATTTCCAGTGCAGCCTTTTGGCTGGTCGCCGGTTTGATTGTTCCAAATTCTCGTCTAGTGCTGCAGAATGTGGGTATTAATGAAACACGAACAGGTATCATTGATGTCATTCGTGCTATGGGTGGAAAATTGGAAATAACTGAAATTGATTCAGTCGCTAAATCTGCAACCTTGACTGTTGAGTCTTCTGACTTGAAAGGAACAGAGATTGGCGGTGCTTTGATTCCACGTTTGATTGATGAATTGCCCATTATTGCCCTGCTGGCGACCCAAGCCCAAGGTGTCACAGTTATCAAGGATGCTGAGGAACTCAAGGTCAAGGAAACAGACCGTATTCAGGTTGTGGCAGACGCTTTAAATAGCATGGGTGCGGATATCACCCCTACAGCAGATGGAATGATTATCAAAGGAAAATCAGCCCTTCACGGTGCTAGAGTCAATACTTTTGGAGACCATCGTATCGGCATGATGATGGCTATCGCGGCCCTCTTGGTTGCAGATGGAGAGGTGGATCTTGATCGTGCTGAAGCTATCAATACCAGCTATCCAAGCTTCTTTGATGATTTGGAGAGCTTGATTCATGGCTAAGATATTACTAGGATTTATGGGGGCTGGCAAATCGACTATTGCAAGAGGCTTGGACCCAGATTATCTCGATATGGATGCTCTGATAGAGAAACGCCTAGGCATGTCCATTGCGGAATTTTTCTCTGAAAAGGGGGAAGCGGCCTTTCGTCAGGTAGAATCAGAAGTCCTAGCTGATTTACTACAAACAGACCAAGTCGTGTCAACTGGTGGAGGAGTAGTCGTTTCTCAGAAAAATCGCGACTTACTCAAAACCAATTCTGATAATATTTACTTAAAAGCCGATTTTGAAACCCTCTACCAACGCATATCAGCTGATAAGGACAATCAGCGCCCGCTTTTTCTAAATAATAGCAAAGAAGAACTAGCAGCTATTTTTCAAGAACGACAGGCTTGGTATGAGGAAGTGGCTAGTCGGATTTTGGATGTGACCAAGCTAAGTCCAGAGGAAATTATAGAGGAACTGAGATGAAAATTGCTTATCTAGGTCCCAAGGGATCATTTTCACACCACGTTGTGCAGACAGCTTTTTCTCATGAGGAATTGCAGGCCTTTGCCAATATTACAGATGTCATCAAGGCCTATGAGCAAGGCTTGGTGGACTATTCTGTGGTGCCAGTTGAAAATTCTATCGAGGGTAGTGTTCATGAAACCTTGGACTACCTTTTTCATCAGGTTCACATTCAAGCAGTGGCAGAAATCGTTCAGCCTATTCATCAGCAGTTGATGGTGGTTCCAGGTCATACTAAGATTGAAAAGATTTTTTCACATCCACAGGCCTTGGCGCAAGGAAAGAAATTTATCGATGAACAGTATCCAGATGCTCAAATCGAGGTGACTGCTAGTACAGCCTATGCGGCCCGCTTTATTTCCGAACATCCAGACCAGCCCTTTGCAGCAATTGCACCTAGAAGTTCTGCTGAAGAATATGGCTTAGAACTGATTGCCGAGGATATTCAGGAAATGGAAGCCAATTTCACACGTTTCTGGGTTTTAGGAGCTGAAAAGCCTAGTATTCCCTTGCAAGCACAAACTGAGAAAATGAGTTTGGCCTTGACCTTACCTGACAACCTTCCAGGTGCACTTTATAAGGCCCTGTCGACCTTTGCTTGGCGAGGAATTGACTTAACAAAAATTGAAAGTCGTCCACTCAAGACAGCACTGGGCGAATACTTTTTCATTATCGATGTGGACTATGCTGATAAGGATCTGGTCCGCTTTGCCCAAAAAGAATTAGAAGCGATTGGAATCCAGTATAAGGTTTTGGGTACCTATCCTATTTATCTAATATCAGACCATGGAAAGGAGAGAAGATGAGTAAAGAAAATCCCTTAAGTCACCACGAGCAGTTACGCTATGACTATCTACTTAAGAATATTCACTATCTCAATGAGCGAGAAAAAGAAGAGTTTGCTTACTTGCAAGATAAATTGAATGGGGAAAGTAGTGACGCCACCTCAGAAAGTCAAGAATTGACCGAGGATTATAGAAAGACACGTGCTAACACTTCGATCCCTTCTTATGATAGTCGTAGTCGCTCTGAGAGATACCAGAAAATCAATTCTCTTCCAATGAAAAAAACTAAAAAGTGTAAGCTACGGTGGGGGCGTATTTTCGCAGGCTTACTGGCTATCTTAGCTTGTGTAGCGCTTGGCATGATTTTTATGTTCCTAAAAGGCTATTCAAATGCTGATTCAACCAAAACTGCCAATGCTAAGGCCGCTCAAGTAGAAGTCTTTAATGGTCAGGATACCAGAGATGGAGTTAATATTTTGATTATGGGGACGGATGGGCGAATCGGTCAAAATAGTGCTGAGACGCGTACTGACTCTATTATGGTATTAAATGTCGGAGGTTCAGATAAGAAAATCAAGCTAGTCAGTTTTATGCGCGATAATTTGGTCTATATAGACGGTTACAGTCAAGTGATTAACAGTAGGAAACAGACGGATAACAAGTTAAATGTAGCCTATGAACTAGGGGAACAAGAAGGACAAAAAGGGGCCGAAATGGTTCGTCAAGTCTTGAAAGATAATTTTGACTTGGACATTAAGTACTATGCCTTGGTTGATTTTCAAGCCTTTGCAACAGCGATTGATACGCTGTTCCCAGATGGAGTGATGATTGATGCCAAATTCTCAACCTTGGAAGGTCAACCGTTAACTGAAGCTACGGTGGGAGATGACTTACATGCTACGGAAACAGAGTCTCCGACCCAGACTATTAAAGTCGGGAAACAGCAGATGAATGGTTCGACCTTGCTTAATTATGCTCGTTTCCGTGATGATGATGAAGGCGATTATGGTCGTACCAAGAGACAGCAGCAAGTGCTGACAGCAGTTCTTCAGCAAATCAAAGATCCAACCAAGCTCTTTACAGGCTCAGAGGCACTTGGCAAGGTCTTCGGAATGACCTCAACGAATGTTCCTTATAGTTTCTTATTGACCAATGGTTTATCCTTCCTAAATGGAGCACAAAACGGCATTGAGAGATTAACAGTTCCAGAACTGGGTGATTGGGTAGATGCCTACGATGTTTATGGAGGCTTGGGCTTGCTTGTCGATCAAAATAAATATCAGAATAAATTGTCTCAGATGGGTTTGAGATAAGATAAGACAGAAGAATCAAAGTTTGATAGCTATTTGGATAGTAGTCAGGCTTTGATTTTTTACAGTCTGCAATAGATTTTCAGTCCTAATTTGTGGTATAATGAAACGATACGATAGAAAGAATAATGAACAATATGACTGATTTAAAAGCAATTCAGGCTCGTAGTCTGGAGATGGCTGAATATTTTGTGGCTTTTTGTAAAGAACATGATTTGCTTTGCTATCTTTGTGGTGGAGGTGCTATTGGTGCCCTTCGAAACAAGGGGTTCATTCCTTGGGACGATGACCTAGACTTTTTTATGCCCCGTAAGGACTATGAAAAATTGGCAGAATTATGGCCTCTTTATGCAGATGAACGTTATTTCTTGTCAAAGAGTAACACGGATTTTGTCGACCGCAATCTTTTTATTACCATTCGTGACAAGGAAACGACCTGTATCAAACCTTATCAGCAGGATTTGGATTTGCCACATGGTTTGGCTTTGGATGTCTTGCCTTTGGATTATTATCCGAAAAATCCAGCTGAGCGGAAGAAACAGGTTCGCTGGGCCCTGATTTATTCACTTTTTTGTGCCCAAACTATTCCAGAAAAGCATGGGGCTCTCATGAAATGGGGAAGCCGTATTTTACTGGGCGTGACGCCCAAATCTCTCCGTTATCGCATTTGGAAAAAAGCTGAGAAAGAAATGACCAAATATGGTCTAGCTGAGAGCGATGGCATCACAGAATTATGCTCAGGTCCTGGCTACATGAGAAATAAGTATCTAATCGCATCTTTTGAAGACAATCTTTTCTTGCCATTTGAAGGGACAGAGATGCCTATTCCAGTCGGTTATGATGCCTATCTCAGTACTGCTTTTGGAGATTATATGACGCCACCACCAGCAAATAAGCAAGTACCGCATCATGATGCTGTCATCGCTGATATGGATAAGTCTTATACAGAATACAAGGGAGAATATGGTGGCTAAGAAAAAAATCTTATTTTTTATGTGGTCTTTTTCTCTTGGAGGTGGCGCAGAGAAGATTCTGTCTACCATTGTTTCAAATCTGGATCCAGAAAAGTATGATATTGATATTCTTGAAATGGAGCACTTTGACAAGGGATACGAATCTGTTCCCCAGCATGTACGAATGTTAAAATCCCTTCAGGATTATCGCCAAGCCAGATGGATTCGAGCTTTTTTGTGGAGAATGAGAATTTATTTTCCAAGGCTGACTCGTCGCTTGCTTGTAAAAGATGACTATGATGTTGAAGTTTCTTTTACCATTATGAATCCACCACTGTTGTTTTCTAAAAGAAAAGAAGTCAAGAAAATCTCTTGGATTCATGGAAGTATCGAAGAATTTCTTAAGGATAGCTCAAAAAGGAAATCACATAGACGCCAGTTGGATGCCGCGGATACTATTGTAGGGATTTCAAAAAAGACCAGTCATTCTATCAAGGAAGTCTATCCAGATTATGCTTCGAAATTACAGACGGTCTACAATGGATATGATTTTAAGACTATTCTAGAAAAATCTCAAGAGAAGATAGATATCGAGATTGCACCTCAAAGTATCTGTACTATCGGACGGATTGAGGAAAATAAGGGTTCTGACCGTGTAGTGGAAGTGATACGATTATTACACCAAGAGGGAAAAAACTATCATCTCTACTTCATAGGTGCTGGTGATATGGAAGAGGAACTGAAAAAACGAGTTAAAGAGTATGAGCTTGAGGACTATGTACATTTCCTTGGTTATCAAAAAAATCCTTATCAGTATTTGTCTCAGATGAAGGTCCTCTTGTCTATGTCTAAACAAGAAGGTTTTCCTGGGGTGTATGTGGAGGCCTTGAGCCTTGGAATCCCTTTTGTCTCTACGGATGTCGGAGGGGCTGAGGAATTATCCCAAGAAGGACGATTTGGACAAATCATTGAGAGCAATCAAGAGGCAGCTCAGGCAATTACGAACTATATGACTTCTGCCTCAAACTTTGATGTCGATGAGGCTAGTCAATTCATTCAACAATTTACAATTGCCAAACAAATCGAACAAGTAGAAAAACTATTAGAGGAGTAGCATGGAAACTGCATTAATTAGTGTCATTGTGCCAGTCTATAATGTGGCGCAGTACCTAGAAAAATCGATAGCTTCCATTCAGAAGCAGACCTATCAAAATCTGGAAATTATTCTTGTTGATGATGGTGCAACAGATGAAAGTGGTCGCTTGTGTGATTCAATCGCTGAACAAGATGACAGGGTGTCAGTGCTTCATAAAAAGAATGAAGGTTTGTCGCAAGCACGAAATGATGGAATGAAGCAGGCTCACGGGGACTATCTGATTTTTATTGACTCAGATGATTATATCCATCCAGAAATGATTCAGAGTTTATATGAGCAAATAATTCAAGAAGATGCGGATGTTTCGAGTTGTGGTGTTATGAATGTCTATGCTAATGATGAAAGCCCACAGTCAGCTAATCAGGATGATTATTTTGTCTGTGATTCTCAAACATTTCTAAAGGAATACCTCATAGGTGAAAAAATACCTGGAACGATCTGCAATAAGCTAATCAAGAGAGAGATTGCAACTGCCCTATCCTTTCCTAAGGGATTGATTTACGAAGATGCTTATTATCATTTTGATTTAATCAAGTTGGCTAAGAAGTACGTTGTTAATACCAAACCCTATTATTACTATTTCCATAGAGGTGATAGCATTACGACCAAACCGTATGCAGAGAAGGATTTAGCCTATATTGATATCTATCAAAAGTTTTACAATGAAGTTGTGAAAAACTATCCTGACTTGAAAGAGGTTGCGTTCTTCAGATTGGCCTATGCTCATTTCTTTATTCTGGATAAAATGTTACTAGATGATCAGTATAAACAGTTTGAAGCCTATTCTCAGATTCATCGATTTTTAAAAGGCCATGCCTTTGCTATTGCTAGGAATCCAATTTTTCGTAAGGGAAGAAGAATTAGTGCTTTGGCTCTATTCATAAACATTTCCTTATACCGATTCTTATTACTGAAAAATATTGAAAAATCAAAAAAATTACATTAGAACGGGGGTGAGCAAGTGATTGATGGAAAACGATTATTATTTAGTTTGACCATAGTCAGCTATGCCTTGACGCTAGTAAGTGGAATTGTGTATCTGTTTAATAATAATAATGTTAGCTTGCTTTCTACTTTATTGTTCTTACTGGTTAGTAGCTTAATTGCCTGCTGGAATGATATCAAGTATTACTTAATCCATTTTATTTTCTATTTAACTATTTTTGTATTTCTGGTATCAAGACCGACCATTGATTATTTTAGGGATGGCGCTCTGGATACCTATCATCCGATAGCCTATCGCTTTGCCTTTATAGTCGTCATGGTTTCGATTCTGGGCTTGACCACAGGAGGCGTACTGGCTCGTTACTTCATAGCTAGGAAGAACATAAAAGTACCAAAGATAGGAAATTCTATAAAAGAGATTTATATCAAGCGGTTACGCTTTGTATCACTAGGAGTTTTTCTTCTCACCTATCCTTTCTATTTCATTCGGTTATTCGAACGGCTCCTGTATCGCTTGCAGACTTCCTACTATGCCTACTATGCAAATTTTGAAAGTAAACTGCCTTATTTTACCTACATTTTGTCTACCTTTACGGTCTACGCAATGTGTATGTATCTGGCAACCAAGCCAAAGAAATGGCAGGCCACAGCAGTGCTTGTCTCCTTTATTGCAGCCAATACTATTCATTTGGCAATTGGGACACGAAATCCCTTTATTTTAAGTATTTTATTTGCTTTTGTTTATTACTTCATGCGGGAGCAAACTGAAAAGGGAAAATGGATTGGGTTTAAAGAAAAGTTAGCGATTTTTGTAGGTTCTCCTATTCTCATGTTAGCGATGGGAGTGCTCAATTATGTACGGGATAATGTCCAGGTTTCCCATACAGGTTTCTGGGATATTCTGCTTGACTTTATCTATAAACAAGGAACCAGTTTTGGCGTTCTGGCTCGAGGTTTTCTATTTAACAGTAGCCTCCCTTACCGAGATTTCCGTAATTTTACTTTTGGTCCTGTCCTTGATTATTTTGCAAGGGGAAGCTTGGGGGCTATTTTCGGAGGAAAAGCCTTTGAACATACAACCAATAGTGTGGAGCTAGCTATTGATAGTAATAGTTATGCCCACAATTTGTCCTATCTTGTTTTGAATAAGGAATATTTAAAAGGACATGGTATCGGAAGTAGCTATATTATGGAGTTGTATACCGACTATGGTATGATAGGAGTCTTTCTGCTTAGTCTCTTACTCGGTATGCTATTTATAGCCATGCTGCAAGTAGCCTATCGTTCAAGAACAATCTTATTTGCCTTGTCCTTACTCATCTTGAATAATCTATTCTTTATGCCAAGAAGTAGCTTTTCAGAAAGTTTCTTCAATCTATTTACAATGCAATTCTGGGGAATTGTTCTTGTGATGATATTTGTAGCAAAAATGCTTACAAAAGAGAACCAGTATCTACTCAACAAAGGAGAAAAAAATCATGTTTGAACATTATTCAGTAGCTGATTTGTTTGCAAATCTTTACAAAAAACGAAAAGCAAATATTTTAGCTCTCATAGCTTTATTTGCTCTTATTGCTGTACCATTTACAATTAAAGCTGTTAAGAATAAAAATACTGTCAAAGACACAACAAGTTATTCAACTTATCTTAGCTATAAAATCACTCCTCCAGAAGATTCAGCCAAAACGATTTTGAATCATCAAATTGGTGGTTATAGTGATTTTTATGGGAAATTGATTGATGGGAATTTGAATGGAGCTTATCTTTTCAATGATGTAGAGCCCAGTGAGTTGAAAAAAATGGCCAGTGAATTGGATACGACAGAAACAACCTTGAAAAATTCAACGAATGACTATTGGTGGAAAAAATTGACCGTCTACTATATGATTGACGATGCAGGGGTCGGTGTGAAAATTTTGACACCAAGCAAGGATGTCAATGACTTGTTAGAGAGAAAATTTGATGGATTGATTGAGAAATTTAAACACACTTATGCAAATGTGAAAATTGAAAAATTGGAAACCATCAACTCTAAAGAATTGAATGCAAATGGTGAGACAGCGCTTGGATTGAATGTGAAGAATTTGATTCTCCGTTTAGCTGTTATTGGAGTAGTCTGTGTGATTTTGGTTGTGATGGGAAATGTATTGGTTTATCTCTTTAACCCAACAATCAATAGAGCAGGTGATTTTTCTCAATATCAAATTGATTTTGTAACAGAGATCACAACAATTGCCAACCTAGCAGATGTCTTGTCATACAAAAATGCTGGACAAGAATTAACAATCGTTAGCTCAAACAAAGCTATCCTAGATAAATTGAAACAAAATCAAGAGTCTTTAAAAGGAATGCATTTTGTCGATTTACAAGATGTACCATCGCTTTTAGAAAGAGATACAGTCCTTCTTGTTGAAGAGTATGGAGTGACTCGTTATAAGAAATTTGAGCAAAGTCTTCAAATTCTTCGAAACTTAAATCGTTCTATCCTCGGTGTAGCAACCTTTAAATTATAAGCATTCGAATGCATTAGGTCTTCAAAGTCGGACAAGAGCCGATTTTGAAGGCTTTTTCTTTTAAAGTCTTCTACAGAAATAACCCTAGGAAAAATCGAGCCTGATAGAGGAGCCTTCTTTTGATAAAATCGTAAAAATCTAGTATAATAGATAGAACTGAAAGTATGAGGTTACTAGCAATGAAAATGAAACAAATTAGTGATACAACTTTGAAAATCACGATGTCTTTAGAGGATTTGATGGATCGTGGCATGGAGATTGCTGACTTTCTCGTTCCTCAAGAAAAAACAGAAGAGTTCTTTTATGCTATCTTGGATGAGTTAGAGATGCCTGATAGCTTTCTGGATACAGGCATGTTGAGCTTCCGTGTGACTCCAAAACCTGATAAGGTCGATGTCTTTGTAACCAAATCAAAGATTGACCAAAATCTAGATTTTGAAGATTTATCGGATTTACCAGATATGGAAGAATTGGCTCAAATGTCGCCAGATGAATTTATCAAAACCTTGGAAAAAAGCATCGCAGACAAAACTAAGGATGATATCGAAGCGATTCAATCTCTTGAGCAAGTTGAAGCCAAGGAAGAAGAGCAGGAGCAGGCTGAACAAGAAGTTGAAAGTAAGAAAGAGCCTTATATCTACTACATCCTTTCTTTTTCTAAGTTAGCTGATTTGGTGGCTTTTGCCAAGACAGTGACTTTTGAGATGGAAACTTCTGAACTCTACAAGATGAATGAGCGCTATTATTTGACCATTTTAGTGGATATTGAAAATCATCCAAGTCCATATCCAGCTTGGCTGTTGGCTCGTATGCGCGAGTTTGCGGAAGATAGTGATATCAGTCGTTCAGTCTTACAAGAGTATGGCCAAGTCTTGATGAATCATGATGCAGTGATCAATCTGCAAAAGATTGGATAATCATTTCTGGAAAATTATTTCTAAATTTTAGGAAGAGCGAATCGTTTGATTCGTTTTTTTCTTTTCTAGACTGAAATAGTGATTTACTATAATAGGAATTTTCACAAAATTCTGTTATAATGGCTATATTAGAAAATTTCGAGGAGACAAACATGACAGTTAAAATTGCTTTACTAGGATTTGGTACCGTTGCAAGTGGTGTGCCCTTCCTCCTAAAGGAAAATGGAGAAAAAATCAATCAATCAGCGCATTCAGATATTGAAGTTGCCAAGGTATTGGTCAAGGATGAAGATGAAAAGAATCGCTTGCTTGCAGCAGGGAATGACTTTAACTTTGTAACCAATGTGGATGATATTTTATCAGACAAAGACATTACGATTGTAGTGGAATTGATGGGGCGTATCGAACCTGCTAAAACCTTTATCACTCGTGCCTTGGAAGCTGGGAAGCACGTTGTTACTGCTAACAAGGACCTTTTGGCTGTCCATGGTGCAGAATTGTTAGAAATCGCTAAAGCTAACAAGGTAGCACTTTACTATGAAGCAGCAGTAGCTGGTGGGATTCCAATTCTTCGTATTTTAGCAAATTCCTTGGCTTCTGATAAAATCACTCGTGTCCTTGGCGTGGTCAACGGAACTTCTAACTTCATGATGACCAAGATGGTCGAAGAAGGATGGTCTTACGATGATGCTCTTGCGGAAGCACAAAGACTAGGTTTTGCAGAAAGCGACCCTACAAATGATGTAGATGGAATTGATGCAGCCTACAAGATGGTGATTTTGAGCCAATTTGCCTTTGGCATGAAGGTTGCTTTTGATGATGTAGCCCACAAGGGAATCCGCAACATCACACCAGAAGATGTAGCTGTAGCCCAAGAACTTGGCTATGTAGTGAAATTGGTTGGTTCTATTGAGGAAACTCCTTCAGGAATTGCTGCAGAAGTAACTCCGACCTTCCTTCCTAAAGCACACCCACTTGCTAGTGTGAATGGAGTGATGAACGCTGTCTTTGTAGAATCTATCGGTATTGGTGAGTCTATGTACTACGGACCAGGTGCTGGTCAAAAACCAACTGCAACAAGTGTGGTGGCGGATATTGTCCGTATCGTTCGTCGCTTGAATGATGGTACCATTGGTAAAGACTTCAACGAATACAGCCGTGACTTGGTCTTGGCAAATCCTGAGGATGTTAAAGCAAACTACTACTTCTCAATCTTGGCACCAGACTCAAAAGGTCAGGTCTTGAAGTTGGCTGAAATCTTTAATGCTCAAGATATTTCCTTCAAGCAAATCCTCCAAGATGGCAAAGAGGGTGACAAGGCGCGTGTCGTTATCATTACACACAAGATTAATAAATCTCAACTTGAAAATGTCGCAGCTGAATTGAAGAAGGTTTCAGAATTCGACCTCTTGAATACCTTCAAGGTGCTAGGAGAATAAGATGAAGATTATTGTACCTGCAACCAGTGCCAATATCGGGCCAGGTTTTGACTCGGTCGGTGTAGCTGTAACCAAGTATCTTCAAATCGAGGTCTGCGAAGAACGAGATGAGTGGTTGATTGAACACCAGATTGGCAAATGGATTCCACATGACGAGCGTAATCTCTTGCTCAAAATCGCTTTGCAAATTGTGCCAGACTTGAAACCAAGACGTTTGAAAATGACCAGTGATGTTCCATTGGCGCGTGGTTTGGGTTCTTCTAGTTCGGTTATCGTTGCTGGGATTGAACTAGCCAACCAATTGGGTAAGCTCAACTTGTCTGACCATGAAAAATTGCAGTTAGCGACCAAGATTGAAGGACATCCTGACAATGTAGCTCCGGCCATTTATGGTAATCTCGTTATTGCAAGCTCTGTTGATGGGGAAGTTTCAGCTATTGTAGCAGACTTCCCAGAATGTGATTTTCTAGCCTACATTCCTAACTATGAATTGCGTACTCGAGACAGCCGTGGTGTCTTACCTAAAAAATTGTCTTACAAAGAAGCTGTTGCAGCTAGTTCTATCGCCAATGTGGCGGTTGCGGCCTTGTTGGCAGGAGATATGGTGACAGCTGGGCAAGCAATCGAGGGAGACCTCTTTCACGAGCGCTATCGTCAGGACTTGGTGAGAGAATTTGCGACGATTAAGCAAGTGGCAAAAGAAAATGGTGCCTATGCAACCTACCTCTCTGGTGCTGGGCCGACAGTTATGGTCTTGGCTTCTCATGACAAGATGCCAAGGATTAAGGAAGAATTGGAAAAGCAACCTTTCAAAGGAAAACTGCATGACTTGAAAGTTGATACCCAAGGTGTTCGTGTCGAAGCAAAATAAAGAATAGATAATAGGATGGGGAAACTCTCGACCGGAGGGCTTCCTATCCTTTTTTTGAAAAGAAGCCTAATTAAAAACTTGATAAAGGAGAAATAAAGATGGCAGAAATTTATCTAGCAGGTGGTTGTTTTTGGGGCCTAGAGGAATATTTTTCACGCATTTCTGGAGTGCTAGCAACCAGTGTCGGCTACGCTAATGGACAAGTCGAAACGACCAATTACCAACTACTCAAGGAAACAGACCATGCAGAAACGGTTCAAGTGATTTACGATGAGAAGGCAGTCTCACTCAGAGAAATTCTGCTCTATTATTTCCGAGTCATCGACCCCCTGTCTGTTAACCAGCAGGGAAATGATCGTGGTCGCCAATATCGAACTGGGATTTATTATCAAGATGAAGCAGATTCACCAGCTATATACACTGTGGTACAGGAGCAGAAGCGCATGCTGGGGCGAAAGATTGCAGTAGAGGTGGAGAAACTTCGCCACTACATTCTGGCTGAAGATTACCACCAAGACTATCTTAAGAAAAATCCTTCAGGTTACTGTCATATCGATGTGACAGATGCTGAGAAGCCATTGATTGATGCAGCAAACTATGAAAAGCCTAGTCAAGAGGTGTTAAAGGAAAGTTTATCAGAAGAATCCTATCGTGTTACCCAAGAAGCTGCTACAGAGGCTCCATTTAGTAATGCCTATGATCAAACCTTTGAAGAAGGGATTTATATAGATATCACGACGGGTGAGCCACTCTTTTTCGCCAAGGATAAGTTTGCCTCAGGATGTGGTTGGCCAAGTTTTAGCCGTCCGATTTCCAAGGAATTGATTCATTATTACAAGGACATGAGCCATGGAATGGAGAGAATCGAAGTTCGTTCTCGGTCAGGAAATGCTCACTTGGGTCATGTTTTCACAGATGGACCTCAGGAGTTAGGTGGACTTCGTTACTGTATCAATTCTGCTTCCTTACGCTTTGTGGCCAAGGATAAGATGGAAGAGGAAGGATATGGCTATCTATTGCCTTACTTAAACAAATAAAATTGAGAGGGTGGGTGCTTCCCACTTTCTTCATTTTAGAAAATAGAAGGGATTTATGAAACACTTATTATCTTACTTCAAACCCTACATCAAAGAATCGATTTTAGCACCCTTGTTCAAGCTACTAGAAGCTGTGTTTGAGCTTCTGGTTCCAATGGTGATTGCTGGGATTGTTGACCAATCTTTACCTCAGGGAGATCAAGGACATCTCTGGATGCAGATTGGCATACTCTTTATCTTTGCAGTGATTGGCGTTGTAGTGGCCTTGGTAGCTCAGTTTTACTCAGCTAAGGCTGCGGTTGGATTTGCCAAAGGACTGACAGATGACCTTTATCGACATATTCTTTCCTTGCCTAAGGATAGCAGGGATCGTTTGACAACTTCTAGTTTGGTGACTCGCTTGACTTCGGACACTTACCAGATTCAGACTGGTATCAATCAATTCCTGCGTCTCTTTTTACGAGCGCCTATTATCGTTTTTGGTGCCATTTTTATGGCCTACCGCATCTCAGCTGAACTGACTCTCTGGTTCTTGGTCATGGTTGCCATTTTGACCATTGTAATCGTAGGGCTCTCTAGAATGGTTAATCCTCTCTACAGTGCTCTCAGAAAGAAAACGGATCAACTGGTTCAAGAAACTCGCCAGCAATTACAAGGGATGCGGGTTATTCGTGCTTTTGGACAAGAAAAACGAGAGTTACAGATTTTTCAAACCCTTAACCAAGTCTATGCCAAATTGCAAGAAAAAACAGGTTTCTGGTCTAGTTTATTAACACCTCTGACCTATCTGATTGTTAATGGAACCCTCCTTGTTATCATCTGGCAAGGCTATATTTCTATTCAAGGAGGATTGCTCAGTCAAGGGGCCCTCATTGCCCTCATCAACTATCTCTTACAGATTTTGGTGGAATTGGTCAAGCTCGCCATGCTGATAAATTCCCTCAACCAGTCCTACATCTCAGCTAAGCGAATCGAGGAAGTCTTTACTGAGGCTTCAGAAGATATCCATTCAGAATTAGAACAAAAGCAAACTACTAGTAATCAGGTTTTACAAGTCCAAGAACTGACCTTTACCTATCCTGATGCGGCTCAGCCTTCTCTGAGAGACATTTCCTTCGATATACAGCAAGGGCAAATCCTTGGTATCATTGGGGGAACGGGTTCTGGTAAATCAAGCTTGGTGCAAGTCTTACTTGGTCTATATCCAGCAGATAAGGGAAGCATTAACCTTTATCGAGATGGACGTAGTCCTCTTAATTTGGAGCAGTGGAGGTCTTGGATTGCCTATGTGCCTCAAAAAGTCGAGCTCTTTAAAGGAACCATTCGTTCCAACTTGACTTTGGGTTTCAATCACGAAGTAACTGACCAAGAACTCTGGCAGGCCTTGGAGATTGCGCAAGCTAAGGATTTTGTCAGTGAAAAGGAAGGACTTTTGGATGCCCTAGTTGAAGCAGGAGGTCGAAATTTTTCAGGTGGACAAAAACAAAGGCTGTCTATCGCACGAGCAGTCTTGCGACAAGCACCATTTCTCATCCTAGATGATGCGACCTCGGCCCTCGACACTATTACCGAGTCTAGGCTCTTGAAAGCTATCCGAGGGAACTTACCAAATACAAGCTTAATCTTGATTTCTCAACGAACCTCGACTTTGCAGATGGCTGACCAGATTCTCCTCTTGGAAAAAGGTGAGCTCTTAGCTATCGGTAAGCACGAGGACTTGATGAAGTCCGCTCAAGTCTATCGTGAAATCAATGCATCCCAACATGGAAAGGAGGACTAGAATGAGACGACAAACTGCAAACCAGACGCTCAAACGTTTGGCCAAGGATTTAGCAAGCCATCCCTTCCTCCTTTTCTTAGCCTTTCTAGGAACTATTGCTCAAGTTGGCTTATCAATCTACCTACCTATTCTGATTGGGCAGGTCATTGACCAGGTCCTAGTGGCCGATTCATCATCAGTTTTTTGGCAAATTTTCATCCAGATGATCTTGGTAGTCATAGGAAATACTCTGTTACAATGGACCAATCCTCTCCTCTATAATCGCCTAATCTTCTCTTATACTAAAGATTTGCGAGAGCGAATCATCCATAAGCTCCATCGATTACCGATTGCTTTCGTGGACCGGCAAGGCAGTGGGGAGATGGTCAGTCGGGTGACCACAGACATAGAACAGTTGGCAGCTGGCTTGACCATGATTTTTAACCAATTTTTCATTGGCGTCTTGATGATTTTGGTTAGTATTCTAGCCATGCTTCAAATCCATCTCCTCATGACCCTCTTAGTCTTGCTGTTGACGCCACTGTCCATGGTAATCTCACGCTTTATTGCTAAGAGATCCTATCATCTCTTCCAAAAACAAACAGAGACAAGGGGAATTCAGACTCAGTTGATTGAAGAATCGTTGAGTCAACAGACCATTATCCAGTCTTTTAATGCTCAAACAGAGTTTATTCAAATGTTGCGTGAGGCTAATGACAACTACGCAGGCTATTCGCAGTCAGCCATCTTTTATTCTTCAACAGTCAATCCTTCAACTCGTTTCGTCAATGCACTCATTTATGCCCTTCTAGCTGGGGTAGGAGCTTATCGTATCATGATGGGTTCCACTTTGACCATTGGACGTTTGGTGACTTTTTTGAACTATGTCCAACAGTACACCAAACCCTTTAACGATATTTCTTCAGTTTTGGCCGAGTTGCAAAGTGCCTTGGCATGTGCAGAGCGTGTCTATGCTGTCTTAGAAAGTCCTGAGGTGGCTGAAACAGGTAAGGAAGTCTTGACCAGTGACCAGGTTAAGGGAGCTGTTTCCTTTAAACACGTCTCTTTTGGCTACAATCCTGAAAAGATTTTGATTAAGGATTTATCTATTGATATTCCAGCCGGTAGTAAGGTAGCTATTGTTGGTCCGACAGGTGCCGGAAAATCAACCCTTATAAATCTCCTCATGCGTTTTTATCCCATTAATTCCGGAGATATCTTGCTGGATGGGAAATCTATTTATGATTATAGTCGTGCCTCTTTACGCCAGCAGTTTGGAATGGTGCTTCAAGAAACCTGGCTCAAGCAAGGGACCATTCATGACAATATTGCCTTTGGAAATCCTGATGCCAGTAGGGAGCAGGTGATTGCTGCAGCCAAAGCAGCCAATGCCGATTTTTTCATCCAACAGTTGCCGCAGGGTTATGATACCAAGCTTGAAAATGCTGGAGAATCTCTTTCTGTTGGTCAAGCACAGCTCTTGACTATTGCTCGAGTCTTTCTGGCTATTCCCAAGATTCTTATCTTAGACGAGGCAACTTCGTCTATCGATACCCGTACAGAAGTACTGGTTCAGGATGCCTTTGCCAAACTCATGAAGGGGCGCACAAGCTTTGTCATCGCCCACCGTTTGTCAACCATTCAGGATGCGGATTTGATCCTTGTCTTGGTTGATGGTGACATCGTTGAGTATGGCAACCATCATGATCTCATGGCTCGAAAGGGCAAGTATTACCAAATGCAGCAAGCTGCAGCTTTTAGCTCTGAATAATCCTTTCTACTTCGAACCCTTACAGACAAAAAAAGTTGCCTTCGGGTAACTTTTTTGTTACAATAGCTAGAAAAATTATCCACTGTAATATTCAATGAAAATCAAAGAGCAAACTAGGAAGCTAGCCCTAGCTTGCTCAAAGCACTACTTTGAAGTTGTAGATAAGACTGACGAAGTCGATACCCATATATCTATGCCAAGGTGAAGCTGACGTGGTTTGAAGAGAGTATAAATTGTCTTTTAGAAAAGGAACCTAGTATGAAAGTCTTTCAGCATGTAAATATCGTGACTTGTGACCAAGATTTCCATGTCTATCTAGATGGAATCTTAGCCGTTAAGGGTTCTCAAATCGTCTATGTTGGTCAAGAGAAGTCAGAGATTTTAGATCAAGCTGAGCAGATTATAGACTATCAGGGAGCTTGGATCATGCCTGGATTGGTCAATTGCCACACCCATTCTGCTATGACAGGCTTGAGAGGGATTCGAGATGATAGCAATCTCCATGAATGGCTCAAAGACTATATTTGGCCAGCAGAAGCTGAGTTTACTCCCGACATGACTACCAAGGCGGTCAAAGAAGCTCTGACAGAGATGCTCCAGTCAGGAACAACAACATTTAACGATATGTATAATCCCAATGGTGTGGATATTGAGCAGATTTATCAGGCAGTGAAAGATTCCAAGATGCATTGTTATTTTTCTCCTACCCTTTTTTCTTCTGAGGCGGAGACAACTGCTGAGACTATTGCTAGAACACGAGCTATCATCGAGGAAATCTTAGGATATGAAAATCCAAATTTCAAGGTTATGGTAGCCCCACATTCTCCTTACAGCTGTAGTAGAGACTTGCTGGAAGAAAGTTTGGATATGGCAAAAGAGTTGAATATTCCTATCCATATCCATGTTGCGGAGACTAAGGAGGAATCAGGAATTATCCTGAAACGATACGGCAAACGCCCCCTCGCCTTTCTAGAAGAACTGGGTTACTTAGATAATCCGTCTGTCTTTGCTCACGGGGTCGAATTAAACGAGCGAGAAATTGAACGTTTGGCAACCTCTCAAGTGGCTATCGCCCACAATCCTATCAGTAACCTCAAACTGGCCTCGGGAATTGCTCCAATTATCCAGCTCCAAAAAGCGGGAGTAGTAGTCGGAATTGCGACTGACTCGGTTGCTTCCAATAACAATCTAGATATGTTTGAGGAAGGACGGACAGCAGCACTACTACAGAAAATGAAGAGCGGAGATGCCAGTCAATTTCCTATAGAAACAGCTCTCAAGGCGCTGACAATCGAAGGGGCTAAGGTTCTTGGAATGGAAGAACAGATTGGAAGTCTGGAAGTTGGCAAGCAAGCAGATTTTCTTGTTATTCAACCACAAGGGAAAATCCATCTCCAACCTCAAGAAAATATGCTCTCTCACCTGGTTTATGCAGTCAAATCCAGTGATGTAGATGATGTTTATATCGCCGGAGAACAGGTTGTGAAGCAAGGCCAAGTCTTGACAGCAGAACTTTAAAAGAAAAACCAAAAAAAGTTTAAAAAAAGTTTGCAAAAATCTTGCATTCTTTTTTTGACTATGCTATACTTATATACGGTTTGAAAAAACTGCCTAAGACAGTAGGGGAGCTCGACTCATAAGTATCCTACCGAGGACAAAACGTATCATGTAAAAAGAAGCGTATTGTACTTTCGTGTCTAGGTTTGGGCGCGTTTTTCTTTTGGAAAAATTCCCCAAGCAAAATAATAACGGAGGTGAACACACTAATGAGTGAAGCAATTATTGCTAAAAAAGCGGAACTAGTTGACGTAGTAGCTGAAAAAATGAAAGCTGCTGCATCTATCGTCGTTGTAGACGCTCGTGGTTTGACAGTTGAGCAAGATACAGTTCTTCGTCGTGAGCTTCGTGGAAGCGAAGTTGAGTATAAAGTTATTAAAAACTCAATCTTGCGTCGTGCAGCTGAAAAAGCTGGTCTTGAAGATCTTGCATCTGTATTCGTTGGACCATCTGCAGTAGCATTTTCTAACGAAGATGTTATCGCACCAGCGAAAATCTTGAACGACTTTTCTAAAAACGCTGAAGCACTTGAAATCAAAGGTGGTGCAATCGAAGGCGCTGTCGCATCTAAAGAAGAGATTCTTGCACTTGCAACTCTTCCAAACCGCGAAGGACTTCTTTCTATGCTCCTTTCTGTACTTCAAGCGCCAGTGCGCAACGTTGCTCTTGCAGTCAAAGCGGTTGCAGAAAGCAAAGAAGACGCAGCTTAGTCTTAAGCTACGCAGCGTAGCCTAGCTACGAAAAAACTATTATAAAAATTAAAACTTATTTGGAGGAAATAACAATGGCATTGAACATTGAAAACATTATTGCTGAAATTAAAGAAGCTTCAATCCTTGAATTGAACGACCTTGTAAAAGCTATCGAAGAAGAATTTGGTGTAACTGCAGCTGCTCCTGTAGCTGTTGCTGCAGCTGGTGCTGCTGACGCTGGTGCTGCTAAAGATTCATTCGACGTTGAATTGACATCTGCAGGTGATAAAAAAGTTGGCGTTATCAAAGTTGTACGTGAAATCACAGGTCTTGGACTTAAAGAAGCTAAAGAACTTGTTGACGGTGCACCAGCACTTGTTAAAGAAGGCGTTGCAACTGCAGAAGCTGAAGAAATCAAAGCTAAATTGGAAGAAGCTGGAGCTTCAGTTACTCTTAAATAATAGAGCGACTACATTAGTAGCTTAAAAACATGATTAAACCGCTATTCTTAGGATTAGCGGTTTTTATTTTTGTTCTAGAAGGGGCAAAAAAGAAGGTTTTAGGGACTTCTTTCCTATCAACTTTTTTCTATTTTCTGCCATTCATGTTATAATGGATAAATATGAAGAATCGGAGTGAGACTATGAAATACAAACGGATTGTCTTTAAGGTGGGGACTTCTTCTCTGACAAATGAGGATGGAAGTTTATCACGTAGTAAGGTAAAGGCTATTACCCAGCAGTTGGCTATGCTACACGAGGCTGGTCATGAGTTGATTTTGGTGTCGTCGGGTGCCATTGCGGCTGGTTTTGGGGCCTTAGGATTTAAAAAGCGTCCGACTAAGATTGCTGATAAACAGGCTTCAGCAGCGGTAGGGCAAGGACTTTTGTTGGAAGAATACACGACCAATCTTCTCTTGCGCCAAATCGTTTCTGCACAAATCTTGCTGACCCAGGACGACTTTGTTGATAAGCGTCGTTATAAAAATGCCCATCAAGCTTTGTCAGTTCTACTTAGCCGTGGGGCGATTCCTATCATTAATGAGAATGATAGTGTTGTTATTGATGAACTCAAAGTTGGGGACAATGACACTCTGAGTGCACAGGTAGCGGCTATGGTCCAAGCAGACCTTTTGGTTCTCTTGACAGACGTAGACGGCCTCTATACTGGAAATCCTAATTCAGATCCAAGAGCCAAACGTTTGGAGCGAATCGAGACCATTAATCGTGAGATTATTGATATGGCTGGTGGAGCTGGCTCGTCAAATGGAACTGGGGGCATGCTAACAAAAATCAAGGCTGCAACTATTGCGACAGAATCAGGAGTTCCTGTTTATATCTGCTCATCCTTGAAGGTAGATGCCATGATTGAGGCGGCTGAGGAGACCAAAGATGGTTCTTACTTTGTTGCGCAAGAGAAGGGACTTCGTACCCAGAAACAATGGCTGGCTTTCTATGCTCAGAGTCAAGGTTCTATTTGGGTTGATAAAGGGGCTGCTGAAGCTCTCTCTCAACATGGAAAGAGTCTTCTCTTATCTGGTATTGTTGAAGCAGAAGGAGCCTTTTCTTACGGTGATATCGTGACAGTATTTGACAAGGAAAGTGGAAAATCACTTGGAAAAGGGCGCGTGCAATTTGGGGCATCTGCTTTGGAGGATATGTTGCGTTCTCAAAAAGCCAAGGGTGTCTTGATTCACCGTGATGACTGGATTTCCATTACTCCTGAAATCCAACTACTCTTTACAGAATTTTAGAGGTAAACTATGGTAAGTACACAAGAACAATTTGAACAGGTACAGGCTGTTAAAAAATCGATCAACACAGCTAGTGAAGTCGTGAAAAACCAAGCCCTGCTAGCCATGGCTGATTACTTAGTGGCTGCTACTGAGGAGATTTTAGCGGCCAATGCTCTCGATATGGCAGCGGCCAAGGGTAAAATCTCAGATGTGATGCTGGATCGTCTTTATTTGGATGCAGGTCGTATAGAAGCGATGGCAACTGGAATTCGTGAAGTGGTTGCCTTACCAGATCCAATCGGTGAAGTTTTAGAAACCAATCATCTTGAAAATGGTTTGGTTATCACAAAGAAGCGTGTAGCTATGGGCGTTATTGGTATTATCTATGAAAGCCGTCCAAATGTGACGTCTGATGCGGCTGCTTTGGCTCTCAAGAGTGGAAATGCGGTTGTTCTTCGTAGTGGTAAGGACGCCTATCAAACAGCCCATGCTATTGTCACAGCCTTGAAGAAGGGCTTGGAAACGACTACTATTCACCCAGATGTGATTCAACTAGTGGAAGATACCAGTCGAGAAAGTAGCTATGCCATGATGAAGGCAAAGGGTTATCTAGACCTTCTCATCCCTCGCGGAGGAGCTGGCTTGATTAATGCAGTGGTTGAGAATGCTATTGTGCCTGTTATTGAGACAGGGACTGGTATTGTCCATGTTTATGTGGATAAGGATGCAGACGAAGACAAGGCTCTGTCTATCATCAACAATGCTAAAACCAGTCGTCCTTCTGTTTGTAATGCCATGGAGGTTCTGCTTGTTCATGAAGATAAGGCAGCAAGCTTCCTTCCTCGTTTGGAGCAAGTGCTAGTTGTCGATCGAAAAGAAGCTGGACTTGAACCGATTCAATTCCGCCTAGATAGCAAAGCAAGTCAGTTTGTTTCAGGCCAAGCAGCTGAAGCACAAGACTTTGACACCGAGTTTTTAGACTATGTATTAGCTGTTAAGGTTGTGAGCAGTTTAGAAGAAGCGGTTGCCCATATTGAGGCTCACAGTACCCATCATTCGGATGCAATTGTAACTGAAAATGCTGAAGCTGCAGCTTACTTTACAGATCAAGTGGATTCTGCAGCGGTTTATGTCAATGCCTCAACTCGTTTCACAGATGGAGGCCAATTTGGTCTTGGTTGTGAAATGGGGATTTCTACTCAGAAATTGCACGCGCGTGGTCCAATGGGCTTGAAAGAGTTGACCAGCTACAAGTATGTGATTGCTGGTGATGGGCAGATAAGGGAGTAAGAGATGAAGATTGGATTTATCGGTTTGGGGAATATGGGTGCTAGTTTGGCCAAGGCTGTCTTGCAGACCAATACGGGTGCTCAGATTCTCCTTGCCAATCGTAGTCAAGCTAAGGTGGATGCTTTCATTGCCGACTTTGGTGGTCAGGCTTCTAGCAATGAAGAAATATTCGCAGAAGCAGATGTGATTTTTCTAGGAGTTAAGCCTGTACAGTTCTCAGACTTGCTTTCTCAATATCATACTATCCTTGAAAAACGAGAAAGTCTTCTTTTGATTTCTATGGCAGCTGGATTGACCTTGGAAAAACTAGCAAGTCTTATCCCAAGTCAACACCGAATTATTCGTATGATGCCAAATACCCCTGCTTCTATTGGTCAAGGAGTGATTAGTTATGCCTTGTCTCCTAATTGCAGGGCTGAGGATAGTGAGCTCTTTTGTCAGCTTTTAGCCAAGGCTGGTCTCTTGGTTGAACTTGGGGAAGGATTAATCGACGCGGCGACAGGTCTTGCAGGTTGTGGACCAGCCTTTGTCTATCTTTTTATCGAGGCCTTGGCAGATGCGGGCGTTCAGACGGGATTACCACGAGAAACGGCCTTGAAAATGGCGTCTCAAACTGTGGTAGGAGCTGGGCAATTGGTCCTTGAAAGTCAGCAACATCCTGGAGTTTTGAAAGACCAAGTTTGTAGCCCAGGCGGTTCAACTATCGCTGGTGTAGCTAGTTTAGAAGCACATGCCTTTAGAGGAACCGTTATGGAGGCAGTCAAAAAAGCCTACAAACGAACTAAAAAACTAGGTAAATAAGAGGTGGCTTTGACTGCCTCTTTTATGGTGGCTGAAATGAGAAGACAAAAAGATTGTCACAAACCCCTATTTTTTTGATAGAATAGAAGTAGTAAAAAAGAAATGAGTTAGACATGTCAAAAGGATTTTTAGTCTCTCTTGAGGGACCAGAGGGAGCAGGCAAGACCAGTGTTTTAGAGGCTCTGCTACCAATTTTAGAGGAAAAAGGAGTAGAGGTGCTGACGACCCGTGAACCTGGCGGAGTCTTGATTGGGGAGAAGATTCGGGAAGTAATTTTGGATCCAAGACATACTCAGATGGATGCTAAGACAGAGCTCCTTCTCTATATCGCCAGTCGCAGACAGCACTTGGTGGAAAAAGTTCTTCCAGCACTTGAAGCTGGTAAGTTGGTCATTATAGACCGCTTTATTGATAGTTCTCTTGCCTATCAGGGATTTGGTCGTGGCTTGGATATTGACGCCATTGACTGGCTCAATCACTTTGCGACAGATGGTCTTAAACCCGATTTGACACTCTATTTTGACATCGAGGTGGAAGAAGGGCTGGCTCGTATTGCTGCTAATAGCAATCGCGAGGTTAATCGTTTGGATTTGGAAGGGTTGGACTTGCATAAAAAAGTCCGTCAAGGTTACCTTTCTCTCCTGGAAAAAGAAGGAAATCGCATTGTCAAGATTGATGCCAGTCTTCCCTTGGACCAAGTTGTGGAAGCTACCAAGGCTGTCTTGTTTGACAGAATGGGCTTGCTAAAATGAAACAAGATCAACTAAAGGCTTGGCAACCAGACCAGTTTGACCGCTTTGTCCGTATCCTAGAACAAGAACAGCTCAATCACGCCTATCTCTTTTCAGGTTTCTTTGGAAGCTTGGAAATGGCGCACTTTTTGGCTAAAAGTCTCTTTTGCACGGATAAAATTGGCGTTCTACCATGTGAGAAATGTCGAAACTGCAAGCTGATTGAACAGGAAGAATTTCCCGATGTCACTTTGATTAAGCCAGTCAATCAGGTCATCAAGACAGAACGGATTCGGGAATTGGTGGGACAGTTTTCCCAAGCAGGGATTGAAAGCCAGCAGCAGGTTTTTATTATCGAGCAAGCTGAGAAGATGCACCCCAACGCAGCCAATTCTCTGCTCAAGGTTATCGAAGAACCCCAGAGTGAGGTTTACATTTTCTTCTTGACCAGCGATGAGGAAAAGATTTTACCAACAATTCGAAGTCGGACCCAGATTTTCCACTTTAAAAAACAAGAAGAAAAGCTCATCCATCAATTAGAACAAGCAAGTCTGGTTAAGAAAAAAGCGACTCTCCTAGCTCAGTTTAGTCAATCGCGAGCTGAAGCAGAAAAGTTGGCAAATCAGACAAGTTTTTGGACCTTGGTCGATGAAAGTGAACACCTGCTAACTTGGTTAGTAGATAAGAAAAAAGAAAGTTATCTTCAAGTAGCCAAATTAGCTAGCTTGGCAGATGACAAGGAAAAACAAGATCAGGTTTTACGGATTATTGAAGTCCTCTGTGGGCAGGACCTCTTGCAAGTAAGAGTAAGGATGATTCTACAAGATCTGCTAGAAGCTAGAAAAATGTGGCAAGCCAATGTCAGCTTTCAAAATGCCATGGAATATCTGGTCTTAAAAGAAATATAAACTCAAAAATGAAGGATAAAGAAAGGAAAGGGCTGTTTTATGGACAAAAAAGAATTATTTGACGCGCTGGATGATTTTTCCCAACAGTTGTTGGTAACCTTGGCCGATGTGGAAGCCATCAAGAAAAATCTCAAGAGCCTGGTAGAGGAAAATACAGCTCTTCGCTTGGAAAATAGTAAGTTGCGCGAACGCTTGGGTGAGGTGGAAGCAGATGCTCCCGTCAAGGCCAAACATGTTCGCGAAAGTGTCCGTCGCATTTACCGTGATGGATTTCACGTTTGTAATGATTTTTATGGACAACGTCGAGAGCAGGACGAGGAATGTATGTTCTGTGACGAGTTGTTATACAGGGAGTAGGCATGCAGATTCAAAAAAGTTTTAAGGGGCAGTCTCCCTATGGCAAGCTGTATCTAGTGGCAACGCCGATTGGCAATCTAGACGATATGACCTTTCGAGCTATCCAGACCTTGACAGAAGTGGACTGGATTGCTGCTGAGGACACGCGCAATACAGGGCTTTTGCTCAAGCATTTTGACATTTCTACCAAACAGATTAGTTTTCATGAGCACAATGCCAAGGAAAAGATTCCTGATTTGATTGATTTCCTGAAAGCAGGGCAAAGTATTGCTCAGGTATCCGATGCAGGTCTGCCTAGCATTTCAGACCCTGGCCATGATTTGGTCAAGGCTGCGATTGAGGAAGAAATCGCAGTTATCACTGTTCCAGGTGCCTCTGCAGGAATTTCTGCCTTGATTGCCAGTGGTTTAGCGCCACAGCCACACATATTTTACGGCTTCTTACCCAGAAAATCAGGCCAGCAAAAGCAATTTTTCGACTTGAAAAAAGACTATCCAGAAACTCAAATTTTCTATGAATCGCCTCATCGTGTGGCAGATACGCTAGAAAATATGCTAGAAGTCTATGGTGACCGCTCGGTAGTCTTGGTAAGAGAATTGACAAAGATTTACGAAGAATACCAACGAGGAAAAATCTCTGAATTGCTGGAAAGTATCGCTGAAACGCCTCTCAAGGGTGAATGCCTTCTCATCGTGGAAGGTGCCAGTCAGGATGTGGAGGAAAAAGACGAGGAAGACTTGTTCTTAGAAATCCAAGCCCGCATACAGCAAGGTATGAAGAAAAATCAAGCCATTAAGGAAGTAGCTAAGTTTTACCAGTGGAATAAAAGCCAGCTTTACGCTGCCTACCATGACTGGGAAGAAAAACAAGAAAATGACTAAACAGGGAAGTTTGCCTTCTTCCCTTTTTTTGTTATACTAGTAGAAGAAAAAAATAGAAAGATTTGTGGGAGTGAAAAAGTCCGGGGGGACTTTTTCAGCCTGAGCCAGAAAACTCGAGAGCGAGGAAAGTCCGATTGGCTTTTTCAATGTGAAACTTGTCTTCAACTCCCAAAGAGGTATTAGTGTCGTGTCTCAATCTTATATCAATGTTATCGGTGCTGGTTTGGCAGGTTCTGAAGCAGCCTACCAAATCGCAGAGCGTGGTATTCCAGTTAAACTTTATGAAATGCGTGGTGTCAAGTCAACACCTCAACATAAAACAGACAATTTTGCTGAGTTAGTTTGTTCTAATTCCCTTCGTGGGGATGCTCTTACAAATGCTGTCGGGCTTCTCAAGGAAGAAATGCGTCGCTTGGGTTCTGTTATTTTGGAATCTGCTGAGGCTACACGGGTTCCTGCAGGTGGTGCGCTTGCGGTGGACCGTGATGGTTTCTCACAGATGGTGACTGAAAAAGTGACCAACCACCCCTTGATTGAAGTGGTTCGTGATGAAATTACAGAATTACCAACAGATGTTATCACAGTTGTGGCTACTGGTCCCTTGACTAGTGATGCCCTAGCTGAGAAAATTCATGCCCTTAATAATGGAGATGGTTTCTATTTCTACGATGCGGCAGCGCCTATTATCGACGTCAATACCATCGATATGAGCAAGGTCTATCTCAAATCACGTTATGATAAGGGAGAAGCCGCTTATCTCAACTCGCCTATGACCAAGCAAGAGTTTATGGATTTCCATGAAGCTTTGGTCAATGCGGAAGAAGCACCGCTCAATTCCTTTGAAAAAGAAAAGTATTTTGAAGGATGCATGCCAATCGAAGTCATGGCCAAACGTGGCATTAAAACTATGCTTTATGGCCCTATGAAACCAGTCGGCCTTGAGTATCCAGACGATTATACAGGCCCTCGTGATGGAGAATTCAAAACACCTTATGCAGTGGTTCAGCTTCGTCAGGACAATGCAGCTGGTAGTCTCTATAATATCGTCGGTTTCCAGACCCACCTTAAATGGGGAGAACAAAAGCGTGTCTTCCAAATGATTCCAGGTCTTGAAAATGCTGAGTTTGTTCGTTATGGTGTTATGCACCGCAATTCTTATATGGATTCACCAAATCTTCTTGAACAGACCTATCGTTCTAAGAAACAACCAAATCTCTTCTTTGCTGGTCAGATGACTGGTGTGGAAGGCTATGTAGAGTCAGCAGCGTCAGGATTAGTTGCGGGAATTAACGCGGCTCGTCTTTTCAAGGGAGAAAGTGAGGCTATTTTCCCAGAGACGACGGCTATCGGAAGCTTAGCTCATTACATCACTCATGCAGATAGCAAACATTTCCAACCAATGAATGTCAATTTCGGAATTATCAAGGAGTTGGAAGGCGAGCGTATCCGTGATAAGAAGGCTCGTTATGAAAAAATTGCAGAGCGTGCCCTCAGCGATTTAGAGGAATTTTTAACTGTCTAATTTTTTTGAAAGAATTGCTCATGATACTATAAAAATCTTAGAAATTGTGATAAAATAGGTAGGATAAAAAAAGGAGAGTGAAAATGGCGAATCCCAAGTATAAACGTATTTTAATTAAGTTATCAGGTGAAGCCCTTGCCGGTGAACGTGGCGTAGGGATTGATATCCAAACAGTTCAAACAATCGCAAAAGAGATTCAAGAAGTTCATAGCTTAGGTATCGAAATTGCCCTTGTTATTGGTGGAGGAAATCTCTGGCGTGGAGAACCTGCTGCTGAAGCAGGTATGGACCGCGTTCAGGCAGATTACACAGGAATGCTTGGGACTGTTATGAATGCTCTTGTGATGGCAGATTCATTGCAACAAGTTGGGGTTGATACACGTGTGCAAACAGCCATTGCAATGCAACAAGTGGCAGAGCCTTACGTACGTGGACGTGCCCTTCGTCACCTTGAAAAAGGCCGTATCGTTATCTTTGGTGCCGGAATTGGTTCACCATACTTCTCAACAGATACAACAGCGGCCCTTCGTGCGGCTGAAATTGAAGCAGATGCTATCCTTATGGCCAAAAATGGTGTCGATGGTGTTTACAATGCCGATCCTAAGAAAGATAAGACAGCCGTTAAATTTGAAGAATTGACCCACCGTGACGTTATCAATAAAGGTCTTCGTATCATGGACTCAACAGCTTCAACCCTCTCAATGGATAACGACATTGACTTGGTTGTCTTCAACATGAACCAACCAGGCAACATCAAACGTGTTGTATTTGGAGAAAATATCGGAACAACAGTTTCAAACAATATCGAAGAAAAGGAATAAGAAAGATTATGGCTAATGCAATTATTGAAAAAGCTAAAGAGAGAATGACCCAATCTCATCAATCACTTGCTCGTGAATTTGGTGGTATCCGTGCAGGTCGTGCCAATGCAAGCTTGCTGGACCGTGTACATGTAGAATACTATGGAGTTGAAACTCCTCTTAACCAAATCGCTTCAATTACCATTCCAGAAGCGCGTGTTTTGTTGGTAACACCATTTGACAAGTCTTCATTGAAAGATATCGAACGTGCCTTGAACGCTTCTGATCTTGGTATCACACCAGCTAACGATGGTTCTGTGATTCGCTTGGTTATCCCAGCTCTAACAGAAGAAACTCGTCGTGATCTTGCTAAAGAAGTGAAGAAGGTCGGCGAAAATGCTAAAGTGGCTGTTCGCAATATCCGTCGTGATGCTATGGACGAAGCCAAGAAACAAGAAAAAGCAAAAGAAATCACTGAAGACGAATTGAAGACTCTTGAAAAAGACATTCAAAAAGTAACAGACGATGCTGTTAAACACATCGACGACATGACTGCCAACAAAGAGAAAGAACTTTTGGAAGTCTAAAAATAAACAGAAAAACTCAGTTGGCATTGCTGGCTGAGTTTTATTCGAAAGAAGGAAATATGAATACAAATCTTGCAAGTTTTATCGTTGGACTGATCATCGATGAGAATGACCGTTTCTACTTTGTGCAAAAGGATGGTCAAACCTATGCTCTTGCTAAGGAAGAAGGTCAGCATACAGTAGGTGACACGGTTAAAGGTTTTGCTTATACAGATATGAAGCAAAAACTCCGTTTGACAACTCTAGAAGTGACTGCCACTCAGGATCAATTCGGTTGGGGAACTGTAACGGAAGTTCGGAAAGACTTGGGTGTCTTTGTGGATACAGGTCTACCCGATAAGGAAGTCGTAGTATCACTTGATATTCTCCCTGAACTCAAGGAACTCTGGCCTAAGAAGGGGGATCAACTCTACATCCGTCTTGAAGTGGACAAGAAAGACCGTATCTGGGGACTCTTGGCTTATCAAGAAGACTTCCAACGTCTAGCTCGTCCTGCCTACAATAACATGCAGAACCAAAACTGGCCAGCCATTGTTTACCGTCTCAAGTTGTCAGGAACCTTTGTTTACCTGCCAGAAAATAACATGCTTGGCTTTATCCATCCTAGCGAGCGCTACGCAGAGCCACGTTTGGGTCAAGTCTTAGATGCGCGTGTCATTGGTTTCCGTGAAGTGGACCGTACCTTGAACCTCTCCCTCAAACCACGTTCCTTTGAAATGTTGGAAAATGATGCTCAGATGATTTTGACTTACTTAGAAAGCAACGGCGGTTTCATGACCTTAAATGATAAATCATCTCCTGATGACATCAAGGCTACCTTTGGTATTTCTAAAGGCCAGTTTAAAAAGGCACTTGGTGTCTTGATGAAGGCTGGTAAAATCAAGCAAGACCAGTTTGGTACAGAATTGATTTAGGGAGACTTATGAGAAAATCATTTTACACTTGGCTCATGACCGAGCGCAATCCTAAAAGTAACAGTCCCAAGGCTATATTGGCAGACCTAGCTTTTGAGGAGTCAGCCTTTCCAAAACACACAGATGATTTTGATGAGGTGAGTCGCTTTTTGGAAGAACATGCAAGTTTCTCTTTCAACCTAGGAGACTTTGACGCTATCTGGCAAGAATACTTAGAACACTAGCATGATTCATTGGGGTTGGGCTAGTAATTTCTCCACCACTTTGCTATAATAAAAAGAAATAAAAGGATTAGAGAGGTTCTTTATTTGAAGGAACATTCAATAGACATTCAACTGAGTCATCCAGATGACCTGTTTCATCTTTTTGGTTCCAATGAACGCCATCTTCGTTTGATGGAAGAAGAGCTTGATGTGGTGATTCATGCTCGTACGGAGATTGTCCAGATTTTGGGAGAAGAGTCTGCTTGTGAGGAAGCCCGTCAGGTTATTCAAGCCCTCATGGTCTTGGTCAATCGTGGGATGACCGTTGGGACGCCAGATGTAGTGACGGCTATTAGTATGGTCAAAAACGATGAAATCGACAAGTTTGTCGCCCTTTACGAAGAAGAAATTATCAAGGACAATACAGGGAAACCTATCCGTGTCAAAACATTGGGGCAAAAACTTTATGTGGATAGTGTTAAACATCATGATGTAACCTTTGGAATCGGACCTGCAGGAACAGGGAAGACCTTCCTTGCAGTGACCTTGGCAGTGACTGCCCTTAAACGTGGCCAGGTCAAACGAATTATCTTGACACGTCCAGCGGTTGAGGCAGGAGAGAGTCTAGGTTTTCTTCCGGGTGATCTTAAAGAGAAGGTAGATCCTTACCTTAGACCTGTTTATGATGCCTTGTATCAGATTCTAGGCAAAGACCAGACGACTCGTCTCATGGAGCGTGAAATTATCGAGATTGCACCCCTTGCCTATATGCGTGGACGGACCTTGGAGGATGCCTTTGTCATTCTCGATGAGGCGCAAAATACGACTATCATGCAGATGAAGATGTTCTTAACTCGTTTAGGATTTAATTCTAAGATGATTGTCAATGGAGATATCAGTCAGATTGATCTTCCGCGTAATGTCAAGTCCGGTTTGATTGATGCCCAAGAGAAACTCAAGAATATCCATCAGATTGACTTTGTTCATTTTTCAGCCAAGGATGTGGTTCGCCATCCAGTTGTCGCTCAGATTATCCGAGCTTATGAACCAGCTCCAGTTAAAAAAGAAGAGCGTGAAGAAGTCCAAGAAGAAAGAGAATAGCAAAAAAGAGCAGTTCAGGTGGAATTGCTCTTTCTTTTATCTGATAATTAGATTTTTTAGATTAGTTCATCAATTGGAGTATGTTTTTTATCGAGACCTTGGGCTACTGGAAGACTGGTTAAGTAACCTTGATAAGTAGTAACACCTTGGCGCAAGCCCTCATCCTCAGAGATTGCTTGTACAAAACCTTTACCAGCCAAAGCTTCAATATAAGGAAGAGTGACATTGGTTAGGGCAATGGTTGAAGTACGAGCAACCGCACCAGGGATGTTGGCAACGGCATAGTGGAGAACACCGTGTTTTTCATATACAGGCTCATCGTGCGTTGTCACACGGTCAGCTGTCTCGATAACACCACCTTGGTCAACGGCAACGTCAACGATGACAGATCCTGGACGCATTTGCTTGACCATCTCATCTGTGACCAGTTTTGGTGCCTTGGCACCTGGGATGAGAACCGCTCCGATCACCACATCCGCATCTTTCACACTGGCTTCGATGTTGAATGAATTGGACATAAGGGTTTGGATTTGATGACCAAAGACTTCTTCGAGGACTGAAAGACGTTTAGCACTGATATCAAGGATGGTTACTTGAGCACCAAGACCAAGCGCAATTCGAGCAGCATGGGTCCCTACGACACCGCCACCGATGATGGTTACTTTCCCTTTAGGTACACCCGGCACACCACCCAGTAAGACACCAGAACCTCCTGCTTGCTTAGTTAGGAAATGGGCGCCGATTTGGACTGCCATACGGCCTGCAACCTCACTCATAGGTACGAGGAGTGGTAATTGACCTTGGGAATCACGGACAGTTTCATAGGCAATCCCAGTTGTTTTTGCTTCCAACATAGCATCTGCTAATTCTGGAGCAGCGGCCATGTGCAAGTAGGTGAAGAGAAGCAGGTCGTCACGTAAGTAACCATATTCAGAAGCTAGTGGTTCTTTTACTTTTACGACCAATTCAGCTGCCCAGGCTTCACCAGCAGTAGCGACAATTTCAGCTCCTTGCTTTTGATAGTCAGCATCAGTAAAGCCAGAACCGAGACCAGCATTTGTTTCGATAAGGACGCGATGACCACGGCCGACTAAGCTGTGGACACCAGCAGGTGTTAGGGCAACACGGTTTTCATTATTCTTAATTTCTTTTGGAATTCCGATTAACATAGAGAAAAACTCCCTTTCTATTGACGGGTTGTAAATGATTTATCACATTATCTATAAAATAAGGTGATGATTTTATTCTATATGAAACCGCTTTAAAAAGCAAGAAAAATTTGTTGTAATTTATTTTTTATGCTAGACTGGTAGAAAATATTTTTAAATGGAGGAGAAGTATGGAATCAATCTTTTTAAAACTATCCCAGTATCCAACAATGGAGACAGAGCGTTTATTGCTTAGACCTGTAACTTTGGATGATGCGGAAGCAATGTTTGAATATGCCTCGGACAGAGAAAATACGCGTTACACTTTTCCAACCAATCAAAGCTTGGAAGAAACTCAAAATAATATTGCTCAGTTCTACTTGGCCAATCCCTTGGGACGGTGGGGGATAGGACTAAAAAGCAATGGCAAATTTATCGGAACCATTGATTTGCACAAGATTGATCCTGCTCTTAAGAAGGCAGCTATTGGCTATATTATCAATAAAAAGTATTGGAATCAAGGATTAACGACAGAAGCCAATCGTGCTGTGATTGAGCTAGCTTTTGAGAAGATAGGGATGAATAAGTTGATTGCCCTTCACGATAAGAATAATCCTGCGTCTGGAAAGGTCATGGAGAAATCAGGAATGCGTTTTTCCCACGAAGAAGCTTATGCTTGTATTGACCAGCATGAAGAAGGCCGAATCGTGACAAGAGTTCATTATGTCTTGACCAAGGAAGACTATTTTGCAAATAAATAAGCAGTTGAAAAGAAATTTTCAACTGTTTTTTCTTCCTCTTACGAATAATCTAAGAGAGGAGAAAATATGGAAGCAATTATCGAGAAAATCAAAGAGTATAAAATCATTGTCATCTGTACTGGTCTGGGCTTACTTGTAGGAGGATTTTTCCTGCTAAAACCATCTCCACAAACACCTGTCAAGGAAACGAATTTGCAGGCTGAAGTTGCAGCTGTTTCCAAGGATTCGGTATCCGAAAATGAAGTGAAGAAGGAAGAACCGGTTGAACAAGATCTAATCACAGTAGATGTAAAAGGCGCTGTTAAAGCACCTGGAATTTATGATTTGCCGGTAGGTAGTCGGGTCAATGATGCCGTTCAGAAGGCTGGTGGCTTGACAGAGCAAGCAGACAGCAAGTCGCTCAATCTAGCTCAGAAAGTTAGTGATGAAGCCCTGGTTTATGTTCCAACTAAGGGAGAAGAAGCAGCTAGTCAACAGACTGCTTCTGGGACGGCCTCTTCAACGAGCAAGGAAAAGAAAATCAATCTCAACAAGGCCAGTCTGGAAGAACTCAAGCAGGTCAAAGGCTTGGGAGGAAAACGAGCCCAGGATATTATCGATCATCGTGAGACTAATGGCAAATTCAAGTCGGTTGATGAACTTAAGAAGGTCTCTGGCATTGGTGCTAAAACGATAGAAAAGCTAAAAGACTATGTTACAGTGGATTAAGAAACTCCCTATTCCCCTAATTTACCTGAGTTTTCTATTGCTTTGGCTTTACTATTCTATTTTCTCAGCATACTATCTTGCTTTGTTAGGCTTTGTTTTTCTGCTAGTCTGTCTCTTTTTCCAATTTCCTTGGAAATCTGCTAGCAAAGTTCTAGTGATTTGTGGAATCTTTGGCTTCTGGTTTCTGTTTCAAAATTGGCAACAGAGTCAAGCAAGTCAAAATTTGGCGGATTCTGTTGAAAGGGTACGGATTTTGCCTGATACTATTAAAGTCAATGGTGACAGTCTATCCTTTCGTGGCAAGTCTGATGGACGCATTTTTCAAGTTTATTATAAACTCCAGTCCGAGGAGGAGAAAGAAACCTTTCAAGCTTTAACCGACATTCATGAGATAGGACTAGAAGGGAAGCTTTCGGAGCCAGAAGGGAAGAGAAATTTTGGTGGTTTCGACTACCAAACCTATCTGAAAACTCAGGGAATTTACCAGATTCTCAATATCAAAAAAATCCAGTCACTTCAAAAGGTTGGCAGTTTGGATATAGGTGAAAATCTGTCCAGTGTACGCCGAAAGGCTGTAGTTTGGATTAAGACGCATTTTCCAGACCCTATGCGGAACTACATGACAGGGCTCTTACTAGGACATCTGGACACCGACTTTGAGGAGATGAATGAGCTTTATTCTAGTCTAGGAATTATCCACCTCTTTGCCTTGTCGGGTATGCAGGTAGGTTTTTTCATGGATGGCTTTAAGAAACTTCTCTTGCGATTGGGCTTGACCCAAGAAAAGTTGAAATGGCTAACTTATCCCTTTTTCCTTATTTATGCAGGCCTGACTGGATTTTCAGCCTCGGTCATTCGCAGTCTCTTGCAAAAGTTACTGGCTCAACATGGTGTTAAGGGCTTGGATAATTTTGCTCTGACGGTGCTTGTCCTCTTTATTATCATGCCCAACTTTTTCTTGACAGCAGGAGGAGTCTTGTCCTGCGCTTATGCTTTTATCTTGACCATGACTAGCAAAGAAGGAGAGGGGCTTAAGGCTATTGCCAGAGAAAGTCTAGTCATTTCCTTGGGAATATTGCCCATTCTGTCCTTCTATTTTGCGGAATTTCAACCTTGGTCCATCCTTTTGACCTTTGTCTTTTCCTTTCTATTTGACTTGGTCTTCTTACCGCTCTTGTCTATCTTATTTGCCCTTTCCTTTCTCTATCCAGTCATTCAGCTGAATTTTATCTTTGAATGGTTGGAGGGAATGATTCGCTTGGTGTCGCAGGTGGCAAGTAGGCCTCTGGTCTTTGGACAACCCAATGTATGGCTTTTAATCTTATTGTTAATTTCCTTGGCTTTGGTCTATGATTTGAGGAAAAATATCAAAAGAGTAGCTGGCTTCAGCTTACTTATTGTGGGTCTCTTTTTCTTGACCAAGCATCCACTGGAAAATGAAATCAGCATGCTGGATGTGGGGCAAGGTGAAAGTATTTTCTTACGGGATGTAACTGGTAAAACCATTCTCATAGATGTCGGTGGCAAGGCAGAATCTAATAAGAAAATCGAAAAATGGCAAGAAAAGGCGACGACCAGCAATGCACAGAGAAGCTTGATCCCCTATCTAAAAAGTCGAGGAGTAGCCAAGATTGATCAGCTAATTTTGACAAATACGGACAAGGAACATGTTGGAGATTTGCTGGAGGTGACCAAGGCATTCCATGTAGGGGAAATTTTAGTGTCCAAAGGCAGTCTGAAACAGAAGGAATTTGTTGCAGAACTACAGGTAACTCAAACCAAGGTGCGCAGTGTGACAGAAGGAGAAAACTTGCCAATTTTTGGAAGTCAGTTAGAAGTCCTATCTCCAAGGAAAATTGGAGATCATGAAGATACCCTGGTTTTGTATGGAAAACTCTTGGATAAAAACTTTCTCTTCACTGGAAATTTGGAGGAGAAAGGAGAGAAGGGCTTGCTGAAGCACTATCCAGACTTGAAAATTGATGTCTTGAAAGCTGGCCAACATGGCTCTAAACAATCATCAAGTTCAGCCTTTTTAGAACAGCTCAAACCAGAGGTGATTCTCATTTCAGTTGGAAAGAGCAATCGAACGAAACTCCCTCATCAGGAAACCTTGACCCGACTGGAAACTATCAATAGCAAAGTATATCGAACTGACCAGCAAGGGGCTATACGCTTTAAGGGTTGGAATAGTTGGAAAATCGAAAGCATTCGATAGGAGGAAAAGTTGTTATAGATTAGTAAGAAAACAAAAACCAAAAATCTGTTGCATAATAATGATAAAAACGATATAATGAAAGCGTGTTCAATATTAAAGATATAAATGCAATAAAACCATTAAAAATTAGCAAAAACCGTTTAATTAGTTAGTTTATGATCTATTGGTCTTTTTTAGTCCAGTGTATCTGCTGTGAGCGTCCTTAAAACTTATCGGTATGATTGGAAAGTATAGTACGAACTATCACAGTCTCGTTATGATAGCTATTCTGAGTATAAAGTTGGTTCTGGCTGGAATTACGATCGTTATGAGGTACTAAACTACTACAGCGGAGGCTATTAATCCAAAAAGGAGGGCTAGATATGTTGCAGCTTACTCATGTGACCTTAAAAACGCGACAAGTCATTTTACAAGATGTTGATTTTACATTTGAAAAGGGTAGGATTTATGGTATTCTTGCTATCAATGGCTCTGGAAAGACGACACTGTTCCGTGCCATTAGCAATTTAATTCCTATAAGTAGTGGAAATATTGCATCCCCTCCTTCTTTGTTTTATTATGAGAGTATTGAATGGCTGGATGGAAACTTAAGTGGAATGGACTATCTTCGCCTTATCAAAAACATCTGGAAGTCAGGGCTGAACTTGGGGGATGAAATTGATTACTGGGAAATGTCTGACTATATCAGACTTCCCATTCGCAAGTATTCCTTAGGCATGAAGCAACGTTTGGTGATTGCCATGTATTTCCTCAGTCAGGCGAAATGCTGGCTTATGGATGAGATTACAAATGGCTTAGATGAGTATTATCGACAGAAGTTTTTTGATAGGCTGGCACAAATTGATAGACAAGAACAGCTGGTTCTTTTAAGTTCCCACTATAAGGAAGAGTTGCTTGATGTCTGCGATAGAGTAGTAACCATTCATCAGGGGCAGATAGAAGAGGTTTAGTTTATGAAAGATGTTAGTCTATTTTTATTAAAAAAAGTTTTCAAAAGTCGCTTAAACTGGATTATCTTAGCTTTATTTGTATCTGGACTCGGTGTTACCTTTTATTTTAATAGTCAGACTGCAAACTCCGTCAGCTTGGAGAGCGAGTTGGAAACCTATCTTGTAAAAAATGAGAGAGTCATCAATGAATATGAAGAGGAACTCTCCCAAATATCTGATACCAACTCGGAGGAATACCAGATTGCTAAAATTAATTTAGAATCGCAAAAAAATCATTCGACTCAAAAGACAGAAATTCTGACTTTATTAAAAGAAGGGCGATGGAAAGAAGCTTACTATTTGCAGTGGCAAGATGAAGAGAAGAATTATGAAATGATATCAAATAACCCGACTGTTAGCTCTGACTTTAAAATGGCGGTTGACCGCCAACGAAAGATTTACCAAGCCCTGTATCCCTTGAACATAAAAGCACATACTTTGGAGTTTCCGATCCACGGGATTGATCAGATTATCTGGATTTTAGAGGCTATCATCCCAACCTTGTTTGTGATTGCTATTATTTTTATGCTAACGCAACTATTTGCAGAAAGATATCAAAATCATCTGGACACAGCTCAGTTATATCCTTTTTCAAAAGTGACATTTGCAATGTCCTCTCTTGGAGTTGGAGTGGGTTATGTAACTGTACTGTTTATCGGAATCAGCGGATTTTCTTTTCTAGTGGGAAGTCTGATAAGTGGTTTTGGACAGTTAGATTATCCCTACCCGATTTATAGCTTAGTGAATCAAGAGGTAACTATTGGAAAGATACAAGATGTGTTATTTCCTGGCTTGTTCTTAGCTTTCTTAGCCTTTATCGTCATTGTGGAAGTAGTGTACTTGATTGCTTACTTTTTCAAGCAAAAAATGCCTGTCCTTTTTCTTTCACTCATTGGGATTGTTGGCTTATTGTTTGGCATCCAAACAATTCAGCCTCTTCAAAGGATTGCACATCTGATTCCCTTTACTTACTTGCGTTCAGTGGAGATTTTGTCTGGAAGATTACCTAAGCAAATTGATAATGTCAATCTGAATTGGAGCATGGGGATAGTCTTACTTCCTTGCCTGATTATCCTTTTGTTAGTGGGGATTCTATTTATCGAAAGATGGGGAAGTTCACAGAAAAAAGAATTTTTTAATAGATCCTAGCTTTCCTATAGGGAAAATAAGTAAAAACTAACATAGAGAGGGAATCAACTTGATTCTCTCTTTTTGATTAGGAAATCAATGAAAAATACAAACACAAACTTTTCAAAAAAATAACTTTTTATCTTGACAAGGGCTAGAAAACTTGGTATCATATAAAAGTTGAGAAAAGCAGAAGTGAGAGCTTCTCGCCTTGTGACATTAAGTTGCCTGGCCCTACGGATGAAAAGTTTCTAAGAAACGCTATCATAACGTGCGGGCTTGTATATTTACGAGTCCGCTATTGTTTTTCTCTAATAAAACAAAAGAGGTGAAAACCATAGCAAAGCAAGACTTATTCATCAATGATGAGATTCGTGTACGTGAAGTTCGCTTGATTGGTCTTGAAGGAGAACAACTAGGCATTAAGCCACTCAGTGAAGCGCAAGCTTTGGCTGATAATGCTAATGTTGACCTAGTATTGATTCAACCCCAAGCCAAACCGCCTGTTGCAAAAATTATGGACTACGGTAAGTTCAAATTTGAGTACCAGAAGAAGCAAAAAGAACAACGTAAAAAACAAAGTGTTGTTACTGTGAAAGAAGTTCGTCTAAGTCCAACTATTGACAAGGGTGACTTTGATACAAAACTTCGCAATGCACGCAAATTCCTTGAAAAAGGAAATAAAGTTAAGGTATCTATTCGCTTTAAGGGTCGTATGATTACCCATAAAGAGATTGGTGCAAAAGTTTTAGCCGAGTTTGCTGAAGCAACTCAAGATATTGCCATCATCGAACAACGTGCTAAAATGGATGGACGTCAAATGTTCATGCAATTGGCGCCAGCGACTGACAAAAAATAATTGTCAGAAAGTTAAATAAAGGAGAAAAAATCATGCCAAAACAAAAAACACACCGCGCATCAGCTAAACGTTTCAAACGTACAGGTTCTGGTGGACTTAAACGTTTCCGTGCTTACACTTCTCACCGTTTCCACGGAAAAACTAAGAAACAACGTCGTCATCTTCGTAAAGCATCTATGGTGCATTCAGGAGATTACAAACGTATCAAAGCAATGCTTACTCGCTTGAAATAATAGTTTGACTGTAAGTAAAGAATTCTAGGAAATATTTGGAGGAAATAAAACATGGCACGTGTTAAAGGTGGCGTTGTATCACGCAAACGTCGTAAACGTATTCTTAAATTAGCAAAAGGTTACTATGGAGCTAAACACATCTTGTTCCGTACTGCAAAAGAACAAGTAATGAACTCTTACTACTATGCATACCGTGACCGTCGTCAGAAAAAACGTGACTTCCGCAAATTGTGGATCACTCGTATCAACGCGGCAGCTCGTATGAACGGACTTTCATACTCACAATTGATGCATGGTTTGAAATTGGCTGAGATCGAAGTTAACCGTAAAATGCTTGCTGACTTGGCTGTTAACGATGCAGCAGCTTTCACAGCTCTTGCAGATGCAGCTAAAGCAAAACTTGGTAAATAATAACTGATGAGACTGGAACAGGATTGTCCCAGTCTTTTTAAAAATAAAGGAGAAAAAAATGGCTTCAAAAATGCTACACACTTGCTTGCGAGTAGAAAATCTTGAAAAATCAATCGCATTTTATCAAGATGCTTTTGGTTTTAAAGAATTGCGTCGCAGAGATTTTCCAGACTATGCCTTCACAATTGTCTATCTAGGACTTGAGGGTGACGACTATGAGTTGGAGTTGACTTATAACTACGATCATGGTCCTTATGTGGTTGGAGATGGGTTTGCCCATATCGCCCTCAGTACACCTGATCTTGAAGCTCTTCATCAAGAGCACAGTGCCAAAGGCTATGAAGTGACTGAGCCAAATGGTCTACCAGGAACTGCACCAAACTATTACTTTGTCAAAGACCCTGATGGCTACAAGGTCGAAGTCATTCGTGAAAAATAATCTCGTGAAGTCAAGTAGAATGTTCGTTTTCTACTTGACTTTTTTTATCTGAAAGAGTATACTAGTAAAAATTTAACCTTTAAGGGGAGTCCAGAGAGACTCACAAGGTGTCAGATAAAAGAATAGTGCAATTTTCTAGAGGAGACTTTTTGAGTGTGCTCTCTTCTGTTGTACGATTTTAACTGAGGCCTTGCACTAGCAAGGTCTTTTCTTTGTCTGGTCCCCTTAAAATTTAAGGAGGAAAAGTCATGAATCCCACATGTAAGAAACGTTTGGGTGCAATTCGATTGGAAACCATGAAGGTGGTTGCACAGGAGGAAATCGCGCCAAAAATCTTTGAATTAGTTCTAGAAGGGGAAATGGTTGAAGCTATGCGAGCAGGCCAATTTCTTCATCTGCGTGTGCCTGATGACGCCCATCTCTTGCGTCGCCCTATTTCAATTTCGTCTATCGATAAGGTTAAGAAACAGTGTCATCTCATTTATCGGATTGAGGGAGCTGGGACAGCTATTTTCTCAACCTTAAGTCAGGGAGATATTCTTGATGTGATGGGTCCTCAGGGGAATGGTTTTGACTTGTCTGACCTAGATGAGCAGAGCCAGGTTCTCCTTGTTGGTGGGGGGATTGGTGTTCCGCCCTTGCTTGAGGTTGCCAAGGAATTGCATGCGCGTGGTGTGAAAGTAGTGATAGTTCTCGGTTTTGCTAATAAGGATGCTGTTATCCTTGAAAAAGAATTAGCTCAATATGGTCAAGTCTTTGTAACGACAGATGATGGTTCTTATGGTATCAAGGGAAATGTTTCCGTTGTCATTAAGGATTTAGACAATCAATTTGATGCTGTTTACTCATGTGGGGCGCCTGGAATGATGAAGTATATCAATCAAACCTTTTATGACCACCCAAGAGCCTATCTATCTTTGGAATCTCGTATGGCTTGTGGTATGGGGGCTTGCTATGCCTGCGTCCTAAAAGTGCCAGAAAGCGAGACGGTTAGTCAACGCGTCTGTGAAGATGGCCCTGTTTTCCGCACAGGAACAGTTGTATTGTAAGGAGAAAATCATGACTACAAATCGTTTACAAGTTTCTCTACCAGGCTTGGATTTGAAAAATCCGATTATTCCAGCATCAGGCTGTTTTGGTTTTGGACAAGAGTATGCCAAGTACTATGATTTAGACCTTTTAGGTTCTATTATGATCAAGGCGACAACCCTTGAACCACGCTTTGGCAATCCAACTCCCAGAGTTGCTGAGACACCTGCTGGCATGCTCAATGCAATCGGCTTGCAAAATCCTGGTTTAGAGGTTGTTTTGGCTGAAAAGCTACCGTGGCTGGAAAGAGAATATCCAAATCTTCCTATTATTGCCAATGTGGCTGGTTTTTCAAAACAAGAGTATGCAGCTGTTTCTCATGGTATTTCTAAGGCAGCCAATGTAAAGGCTATTGAGCTCAATATTTCTTGCCCCAATGTAGATCACTGTAATCATGGACTCTTGATTGGTCAAGATCCAGATTTAGCCTATGATGTGGTGAAAGCAGCTGTCGAAGCCTCAGATGTGCCAGTTTATGTCAAACTGACCCCTAGTGTGACGGATATCGTTACTGTCGCAAAGGCAGCAGAGGATGCAGGAGCAAGTGGCTTAACCATGATCAATACTTTAGTCGGTATGCGCTTTGACCTCAAAACTCGCAAACCAATCTTGGCAAATGGAACGGGTGGAATGTCAGGTCCAGCAGTCTTTCCAGTAGCCCTCAAACTCATCCGCCAAGTTGCCCAAACAACAGACCTGCCTATCATTGGAATGGGGGGAGTGGATTCGGCTGAAGCTGCCCTAGAAATGTATCTGGCTGGTGCCTCTGCTATCGGAGTTGGAACAGCCAATTTTACCAATCCATATGCCTGTCCTGATATCATCGAAAATCTACCAAAGGTTATGGATAAATATGGCATCAGCAGTCTAGAAAATCTACGCAAGGAAGTAAAAGAGTCTATGAGATAAACTGCAATCAATCTGTTCTTGATGAACAAAGTTGTCAAGGAAGTAAGTTATAGTTGATTGAATCTAGAATAGTACGCTGTGACTGCTAAAATATTTCTAGAAATTAATTTGACTTTCCTAATTGATTTGTTTATATCTTATTGCAATCTACTATAAAAATCCTGATTTCAAGTAAAATCAGGATTTTTTCATGGATGCGATTTTTTCTGGGTCTGGTGTGACACGGAGGGTCTTTTGTCCTGTGTAGGTGACAAAGCCGGGTTTTCCACCAGTTGGTTTGTTGAGTTTCTTGACTTCAATCATATCTACCTGGACCAGATTTGACAGGCGACCTTGAGAGAAGTAGGCGGCTAGCTCTGCTGCGTCTGTTTTGACTTCATCAGATGGGTCAAGATTTCCTGAGATGACAACATGGCTTCCAGGAATGTCCTTGGCATGGAACCAAAGTTCCTCCTTGCGGGCCATTTTAAAGGTTAGCTCTTCATTTTGCAGGTTATTGCGGCCGACATAGATGATGGTTTTGCCATCGCTTGCTAGATATTGTTCTGGTTTTTTGCGTTTCTGGATTTTCTCCCGTTGTCTTCTGCGGATAAAGCCTGTTTGGATCAATTCTTCACGGATTTCAGCGATTTCTTCCAGTCCAGCTTGGTTGAGGACAGTTTCCACACTTTCTAGATAGAGAATGGTTGCCTTGGTTTCTTCAATCAGATCAGTTAAGTATTTGACAGCTTCTTTGAGTTTCTGATACCGTTTAAAATAGCGTTGGGCATTCTGGTTGGGAGTCAAGGCCTTATCAAGCGCAATGGTGATAGGTAGGTTGGTATAGTAGTTGTCTAGGATAACCTGGTCTTGGTCGTTAGGCACTTGATGGAGGAAGGTTGTTAGCAATTCCCCTTTTTGGCGAAATTCTTCAGCATTGTCTGTCGCCAGTAATTCTTTTTCCTGTTTTTTGAGTTTGTGGCGGTTTTTCTGAAGTTCATTTTCAACACGACGAATGAGTTCACTGGCTTGCTGTTTGACGCGGTCGCGCTCAGCCTTATCCTTATAGTAGGTGTCCAACAAATCAGAAAGACTGGCAAAAGGCTCTCCCATCTGATTTGCAAAAGGAACTGGACTGAAGGAAGTCTCAGTCAAGCATGGCTTGGTTTCTTGATTGAAAAAGTTTCGGAAAGTGGAAAGTTTTTCACTAACCAGTATCCTTTCCAATTCATTTGCCGTATCGCGTCCCAGACCTTGAAAGAGGCTTTGAAGATTTTTAGCTGTCGTTTCCTGTGTTTGCAGGATTTCAAAGAGTTTCTCGTCCTTGATCGTAAAAGGATTGAGAGATTCCGTACTTGGCGGAGCGATATAACTCGATCCAGGAAGCAAAGTGCGGTAGCTATTTTGTGAAAAGCCGACGTGTTTAATGACTTCGAGAATTTTATGACTGCTCTTATCAACCAGTAGAATATTACTGTGTTTCCCCATGATTTCGATAATCAAGGTAGCCTGAATATGGTCCCCAATCTCGTTTTTATTGGAAACTGTAATTTCCACAATACGGTCATTTTCAATCTGCTCGATCGATTCAATTAGGGCACCCTGCAAATATTTTCTTAAAACCATGATAAAGGTAGAAGGTTGGGCTGGATTTTCAAAAGTTGTTTGGGTCAGCTGAATGCGTCCAAAAACTGGATGGGCAGAAAGGAGCAGGCGATGACTTTGGCGATTGCTGCGGATTTGCAAGACCAACTCTTGTTCAAAAGGTTGATTGATTTTCTGGATGCGACCATTCACTAACTCTCTTCGCAATTCCTCAACCATGTGGTGTAAAAAAAATCCGTCAAATGACATCGTTCTCTCCTTGTGATTGTATTCCATAGTATTATATCAAAAAGGTAGAATAAAATCATGGAAATGTGGTATAATAAAGCCAAGTAAAGAGAAACGAGAAGCACATGTATATTGAAATGGTAGATGAAACTGGTCAAGTTTCAAAAGAAATGTTGCAACAAACCCAAGAAATTTTGGAATTTGCAGCCCAAAAATTAGGCAAAGAAGACAAGGAGATGGCAGTCACTTTTGTGACCAATGAGCGTAGTCATGAACTCAATCTGGAGTACCGTGACACGGACCGCCCGACAGATGTTATCAGTCTTGAATATAAACCAGAGTTGGAAATTGCCTTTGACGAAGAGGATTTGCTTGAAAATCCTGAATTGGCAGAGATGATGTCTGAGTTTGATGCCTATATTGGGGAATTGTTCATCTCTATCGATAAGGCTCATGAGCAGGCCGAGGAATACGGTCACAGCTTTGAGCGTGAGATGGGCTTCTTGGCAGTACACGGCTTTTTACATATCAATGGCTATGATCACTACACTCCGGAAGAAGAAGCGGAGATGTTCGGTTTACAAGAAGAAATTTTGACAGCCTATGGACTCACAAGACAATAAACGAAAATGGAAAAATCGTGACCTGATATCTAGTTTAGAATTTGCTCTCACAGGAATTTTTACTGCCATCAAGGAAGAACGCAATATGCGAAAACATGCAGTGACGGCTCTTGTAGTCATTCTTGCAGGTTTAGTTTTTCAGGTGTCACGAATCGAATGGCTCTTTCTCCTATTGAGCATTTTCTTGGTAGTAGCTTTTGAAATTATCAATTCTGCTATTGAAAATGTGGTGGATTTGGCCAGTCACTATCACTTTTCCATGCTGGCTAAAAATGCCAAGGATATGGCGGCTGGCGCGGTATTAGTGGTCTCTCTTTTCGCAGCCTTAACAGGCGCATTGATTTTTCTCCCACGAATCTGGGATTTATTATTTTAAACAGTAAGAGGAAATTATGACATTTAAATCAGGCTTTGTAGCCATTTTAGGACGTCCCAATGTTGGGAAGTCAACCTTTTTAAATCACGTCATGGGGCAAAAGATTGCCATCATGAGTGACAAGGCGCAGACAACGCGCAACAAAATCATGGGAATTTATACGACCGATAAGGAACAAATTGTCTTTATCGACACACCAGGGATTCACAAGCCAAAGACAGCCCTTGGAGATTTCATGGTTGAATCCGCCTACAGCACTCTCCGTGAAGTAGATACAGTTCTCTTTATGGTTCCAGCTGATGAAGCACGTGGTAAGGGGGACGATATGATTATCGAGCGTCTCAAGGCTGCTAAGGTTCCTGTGATTTTGGTTGTGAACAAGATCGATAAGGTTCACCCAGACCAGCTTTTGTCTCAGATTGATGATTTTCGTAATCAAATGGACTTTAAGGAAATCGTTCCAATCTCAGCTCTTCAAGGGAATAACGTCTCTCGTCTAGTGGATATTTTGAGTGAAAATCTGGACGAAGGATTCCAGTATTTCCCAGCTGATCAAATCACAGACCATCCAGAGCGCTTCTTAGTATCAGAAATGATTCGCGAGAAAGTCTTGCACCTAACTCGTGAAGAGATTCCGCATTCTGTCGCAGTAGTTGTGGATTCTATGAAACGAGATGAAGAGACAGACAAGGTTCACATTCGTGCAACTATCATGGTCGAGCGCGATAGCCAAAAAGGGATTATCATCGGTAAGGGTGGTGCTATGCTTAAGAAAATTGGTAGTATGGCCCGTCGTGATATTGAACTTATGCTAGGGGACAAGGTTTTCCTAGAAACTTGGGTCAAGGTCAAGAAAAACTGGCGCGATAAAAAGCTAGATTTAGCTGACTTTGGCTATAATGAAAAAGAATACTAAGTAGGGGTGGGCTCATGCCTGCTTCTTGTTTTTACAGAAGGAGGATTTATGCCTGAATTACCTGAGGTTGAAACCGTGCGTCGTGGCTTAGAAAAATTGATTCTGGGTAAGAAGATTTCGAGTGTAGAAATTCGCTATCCCAAGATGATAAAGACGGATTTAGACGAGTTTCAAAAGGAAGTGGCTGATCAGATTGTTGAGTCAATGGGACGTCGAGGTAAATATTTACTTTTCTACCTGACAGACAAGGTCTTGATTTCCCATCTGCGGATGGAGGGCAAGTATTTTTATTATCCAGACCAGGTTCCTGAACGCAAACATGCCCATGTTTTGATTCATTTTGAAGATGGTGGGACGCTTGTTTATGAGGATGTACGCAAGTTTGGTACTATGGAACTCTTGTCTCCTGACCTTTTGGATGCCTATTTTATTTCTAAAAAAATAGGTCCTGAACCAATAGAGCAAGACTTTGATGTGCAGGTCTTTCAAGCTGCTCTAACTAAATCTAAAAAGCCTATCAAATCCCGTCTCCTAGACCAGACCTTGGTAGCTGGATTAGGAAATATTTATGTGGATGAGGTTCTCTGGCGTGCTCAGGTTCATCCAGCTAGACCTTCCCAGACGTTAACAGTAGCAGAAGCGACTGCCATTCATAACCAGACTATTGCTGTTTTGGGACAGGCTGTTGAAAAAGGTGGTTCCACCATTCGGACCTATACCAATGCCTTTGGGGAAGACGGGACCATGCAGGATTTTCATCAGGTTTATGACAAGGCTGGTCAAGAATGTTCCCGCTGTGGAACTTTAATTGAGAAAATCCAACTAGGCGGACGCGGAACCCACTTTTGTCCAAACTGTCAAAGGAGGGACTGATGGGAAAAATCATTGGAATCACTGGGGGAATTGCCTCTGGTAAGTCAACTGTGACAAATTTTCTAAGAAAGCAAGGTTTTCAAGTAGTGGATGCCGACGCAGTCGTCCACCAACTACAGAAACCTGGTGGTCGTCTGTTTCAGGCTCTAGTCCAGCACTTTGGGCAAGAAATCATTCTAGAAAATGGAGAACTCAATCGCCCTCTCCTAGCTAGTCTTATCTTTTCAAATCCTGAAGAACGAGAATGGTCTAAGCAAATCCAAGGAGAGATTATCCGTGAGGAACTAGCTGTGTTAAGAGAGCAGTTGGCTCAGACAGAATCCATTTTTTTCATGGATATTCCTTTGCTTTTTGAACAAGACTATAGTTCTTGGTTTGATGAGACATGGTTGATCTATGTGGATAGAGATGTCCAAGTGGAACGTTTAATGAAAAGGGATCAGCTATCCAAGGATGAAGCTGAGTCACGTCTGGCAGCCCAGTGGCCTTTAGAAAAAAAGAAATATTTGGCCATCCATGTTCTAGACAACAATGACAATCAGGACCAACTTCTAACACAAGTACTTTCTCTACTTGACGGAAGTCAGTAAGATAACTCTAAAATCAGGTATTTCAAGGATTTACTCCTCCAACCAAGTTTTTTATATTGGTGGAGTTATAGGACCTATGGCAGGTTCTGCAGTAGCAGGTCAATTTGGCTACCATGCTGTCTTTTATGCGACAAGTCTTTGTGTTGCCTTTAGTTGTCTCTTTAACCTGCTTCAATTTCGAACATTATTAAAAGTAAAGGAAATCTAGTGCGAGTAAAAATTAATCTCAAATGCTCCTCTTGTGGCAGTATCAATTACCTAACCAGTAAAAATTCAAAAACCCATCCAGACAAGATTGAAGTTTTAAAGTATTGTCCCAAGGAAAGAAAAGTAACCCTACATCTTGAATCTAAGTAGATTTTATGGTAAAATAATAAGGATTTTAAGGAGTTTGATATGTATAACCTATTATTAACCATTTTATTAGTATTATCTGTTGTGATTGTGATTGCGATTTTCATGCAACCAACCAAAAACCAATCCAGCAATGTATTTGATGCCAGCTCAGGTGATTTGTTTGAACGCAGTAAAGCACGTGGTTTCGAGGCTGTAATGCAGCGTTTGACAGGGATTTTAGTCTTTTTCTGGCTAGCCATTGCCTTAGCATTGACGGTATTATCAAGTAGATAAGAAAATAATGGGCAGGACTAGGTCTTTGCCTGTTTTTATTTTTAAATGATGTTTGAGAAGGTTTTACAGTAAAAGAAAAGAAAAAATCTAGAAAGAAAATATGAAAGAAATTATAAAAGAATATTTACAAGACAAGGGAAAGGTGACTGTCAATGACTTGGCTCAGGCTTTGGGGAAAGATGGATCCAAGGATTTTCGTGAGTTGATTAAAACCTTGTCTCTAATGGAAAGAAAGTACCAGATTCGCTTTGAAGAAGATGGCAGTCTGACATTAGAAATTAAGAAAAAACATGAGATTACTCTCAAGGGGATTTTTCATGCCCATAAAAATGGCTTTGGCTTTGTCAGTCTGGAAGGCGAGGAGGACGACCTTTTTGTAGGAAAAAATGATGTCAACTATGCTATTGATGGTGATACCGTTGAGGTCGTCATCAAGAAAGTCGCTGACCGCAACAAAGGAACAGCTGCCGAAGCCAAAATTATTGATATCTTAGAACACAGTTTGACAACTGTTGTCGGCCAAATCGTTCTAGATCAGGAAAAGCCCAAGTATGCTGGCTACATCCGTTCGAAAAATCAGAAAATCAGTCAACCGATTTATGTTAAGAAATCAGCCCTTAAACTGGAGGGAACAGAAGTTCTCAAGGTCTTTATCGAGAAATACCCAAGCAAGAAACACGATTTCTTTGTCGCAAGTGTACTAGATGTGGTGGGGTACTCGACGGATGTCGGAATTGATGTCCTTGAGGTTTTGGAGTCTATGGACATTGTCTCAGAATTTCCAGAGGCTGTTGTTAAGGAAGCAGAAAGTGTTCCTGATGCTCCGTCTCAAAAGGATATGGAAGATCGTCTGGATTTGAGAGATGAGATTACCTTCACCATTGATGGCGCGGATGCCAAGGACTTGGACGATGCGGTGCATATCAAGGCCTTGAAAAATGGGAATCTGGAGCTTGGTGTTCACATCGCAGATGTTTCCTACTATGTGACCGAGGGTTCTGCCCTTGACAAGGAAGCTCTTAACCGCGCAACTTCTGTCTATGTGACAGACCGTGTGGTCCCAATGCTTCCAGAACGACTGTCAAATGGTATCTGCTCTCTCAATCCTCAAGTTGACCGCCTGACCCAGTCAGCTATTATGGAGATTGATAAAGATGGTCGTGTGGTCAATTACACTATTACACAAACGGTTATCAAGACTAGCTTTCGTATGACCTATAGTGATGTCAATGATATCCTAGCAGGCGATGAGGAAAAGAGACAAGAATATCAGAAAATTGTTCCAAGTATTGAACTTATGGCTAAGCTCCATGAAACTCTAGAAAACATGCGTGTGAAACGTGGAGCCCTCAATTTCGATACCAATGAAGCCAAGATTTTAGTGGATAAGCAAGGTAAGCCTGTTGATATCGTTCTTCGTCAGCGTGGTATTGCCGAGCGCATGATTGAGTCCTTTATGTTGATGGCCAACGAAACAGTTGCTGAGCATTTTAGCAAGCTGGATTTGCCTTTTATCTATCGAATTCACGAGGAGCCAAAGGCTGAAAAGGTTCAGAAGTTTATTGATTATGCTTCAAGCTTTGGCTTGCGTATTTATGGGACCGCTAGTGAGATTAGCCAGGAGGTCCTCCAAGACATCATGCGTACTGTTGAGGGAGAACCTTATGCGGATGTATTGTCCATGATGCTTCTTCGCTCTATGCAGCAGGCTCGCTATTCGGAGCACAATCACGGCCACTATGGATTAGCGGCTGACTATTACACGCACTTTACTAGTCCGATTCGTCGTTATCCAGACCTTCTTGTTCACCGTATGATTCGGGATTACGGCCGTTCTAAGGAAATAGCAGAGCATTTTGAACAAGTGATTCCTGAGATTGCGACCCAGTCTTCCAACCGTGAACGTCGTGCCATTGAGGCTGAACGTGAAGTCGAAGCCATGAAAAAGGCTGAGTACATGGAAGAATACGTGGGTGAAGAATATGATGCGGTTGTATCCAGCATTGTCAAGTTCGGTCTCTTTGTCGAATTGCCAAATACGGTTGAAGGCTTGATTCACATCACCAATCTGCCTGAGTTCTACCATTTCAATGAACGTGATTTGACTCTTCGTGGAGAGAAATCAGGAACAACTTTCCGTGTAGGTCAGCAAATCCGTATCCGAGTTGAAAGAGCCGACAAGATGACAGGTGAAATTGACTTTTCATATATCCCAAGTGAGTTTGATGTGATTGAAAAAGGCTTGAAACAGTCTAGTCGTAGTGATAGAGGGCGTGGTTCAAGTCGTCGTTCGGATAAGAAGGAAGACAAGAGAAAATCAGGACGCTCAAATGATAAGCGCAAACATTCACAAAAAGACAAGAAGAAAAAAGGAAAGAAACCTTTTTACAAGGAAGTAGCTAAGAAAGGAGCTAAGCATGGCAAAGGGCGAGGGAAAGGTCGTCGCACAAAATAAAAAGGCGCGCCACGACTATACAATCGTAGATACGCTAGAGGCAGGGATGGTTCTGACTGGAACTGAAATCAAGAGTGTACGAGCTGCTCGAATCAATCTCAAGGATGGCTTTGCCCAAGTAAAAAATGGGGAAGTCTGGTTGAGCAATGTTCATATCGCTCCTTACGAAGAGGGCAATATCTGGAACCAGGAACCAGAACGTCGTCGCAAACTCCTGCTCCATAAGAAACAAATCCAAAAGTTGGAACAAGAGACCAAAGGGACAGGAATGACCTTGGTTCCCCTAAAAGTCTATATTAAAGATGGTTATGCTAAGCTTCTTTTAGGACTTGCCAAAGGGAAGCATGACTATGATAAACGGGAGTCAATCAAGCGACGTGAGCAGAATCGTGACATCGCGCGCGTGATGAAAGCAGTCAACCAGCGATAAAAAGAGGAATGAAGATGGAAAAACTAGTTGCCTATAAACGCATGCCTTTGTGGACTAAAGAAACCATGCCAGAGGCTGTTCAGCAGAAACACAATACCAAGGTTGGGACTTGGGGGAAAATTACTGTCTTGAAGGGAGCTCTCAAGTTTATTGAATTGACAGAGGATGGCGAAGTTCTAGCTGAGCATCTCTTTGAAGCGGGGGCTGACAATCCAATGGCACAACCACAAGCTTGGCACCGAGTGGAGGCTGTAACAGACGATGTAGAATGGTATTTGGAATTTTATTGTAAACCTGCGGATTATTTCCCTAAGAAATACAATACCAATCCTGTTCATTCAGAGGTTCTAGAGGCCATGCAAATAGTAAAACCAGGGAAAGCCTTAGATTTGGGCTGTGGTCAAGGCCGTAATGCACTCTTTCTAGCCCAGCAAGGTTTTGATGTGACAGCAGTAGATCAAAATGAGCTTTCTCTTGAAATTTTGCAAAGCATTGTGGAGCAGGAAGATTTGGATATGCCAATTGGTCTCTACGATATCAATTCAGCCAGCATTGGGCAAGAATATGATTTTATCGTGTCAACTGTTGTTCTCATGTTTCTACAAGCGGACCGCATTCCAGCTATTATTCAAAATATGCAGGAGAAAACCAGTGTTGGTGGTTACAATCTTATCGTTTGTGCTATGGACACGGAGGATTATCCTTGCTCAGTGAACTTCCCATTCACCTTTAAAGAAGGAGAATTGGCATACTATTACAAGGACTGGGAATTGGTTAAGTACAATGAAAATCCAGGTCATTTGCATCGTCGCGATGAGAATGGCAATCGTATTCAACTACGCTTTGCGACCATGCTAGCTAAAAAAATCAAATAAACATGTATGAAGGTTGGGGAATTTCCTGATCTTTTTTAAAATGCTAAATGTTATAAAAATGTAATATTTCTGACTATATGATTTTTATTTCAAAAAAATATATAATTATATTAAAAAATCTCTTTATATATATATATATACGAATAAAATTATAATAGATTAAAAAATATGGAAAATGTTCTATTGAATTTTTATAGTAAAAGAGTATCATATAATATGATAAAATATTTTTTTGGAGGAAATTAAATGTTTCATAAAGGTAAACACAATCGTGAAAAGCAATTACGTTTTTCTATTCGTAAGGTCAGCTTTGGTGCAGCTAGTGTCGCAGTAGCTGCCTTGTTCATGTTTTTAGGAAATGGAGCAGTATCTGCTGCAGAGCAAGGAGTGTCTTCAACTAATGGGGAGACTCAAGCACCGCAACCTAAAGATCAGAATGTCCAGAATGGGACCTACGAAGGGAACACAGTAGCAATTAGTCCTGCTGCAACAGTAGAGACAAATACTCAACCTTCAACAGTTGAAAATAGTTCTTCACCAGAATCAGCACCTCAGAAGGTGGAGACTCTAGACAAGAAAGAATTGACAGATTTAATCAAAGAAATTGATGGTAAGCTTTCTCAAGGCACATACGCTAGTAAAACAGATAATAGTGTAAATCAATTAAAAACAGCTTTAGATGAAGCAAAATCTGTATTAAATAAAGCAAAAACACAAGCTGAATTATCACAAGCACATGCAAACTTAGTTGTAGCAACAACAAAATTACAAACAAAACCAGAAGAGAAAAAAGAAGCACCAGCGGTAGACACTACAAATGGAAAAGCTACTGTAGGTAAAAAAGCAACAAATACTGAGAAATCTTCAGAATCTAATTCGATTGCAAACTCAGGTTCTAAAGATAAACGTAATGGAAAAGTATTAGATACAAATAATCCATTCCGTACAGATACAACTCCTAGTACGACAGATGATACATCAGCAAATCAAGTATTTGATAATCCAGTAGAAGGTGCCGATGTAAAAACCCTTTCAAATAAGTTGGAATCATTGCCTGAGACGATTCAGAACAATGAAAAAATTCAGAATATGGATGAACTTGGAGATAAAACAGGGGTTGCAAGAGGGGATGTAAAAGAAATTCATGAATTTGGGGGATGGAATGCTGTTACTGCAGATGGAAATCCAGGAAAATTTGCTATAGCAAGAAAAACGGATAAGGGAGTATTTCCAATTGAGACAGTTAACACAGTATGGAGTTCTGGAAGAAAAATATATCAAACTTGGGTATTAGAGCAATCTTTTGATAGAACTAGTGATTATATGTTATTCTTATCAAAAGTTAGGACACAGGCAAATAGAGAAGAAGAAACGTTTGATGGTTCTAAGTATGTGCATACAGGTGAAGCCGGAAATATTGCTAAAGGTGTTAAAGGATTTAATGGAATTCAAAAAACATTTAAAGCATACTCAAAAGAACACGGTTCCAAAGTAGTTGTGTCATTCAAAACTGGATATACTGGAGATATTGAAGGTACTAAAGCACAGTATAAGGTCGAAGTAATCATTAATCGTAATGGAAAAGAAGAAAAATTATACGATCAAACATTTAAACCACAAGAGGCTCAACAAAATGATGAAATGACAGTTGTTAAAGCAAGTGATGGGAAAAATAGTCCTCAATTTATTACTACGCCAGATACACCGTCACCAACAAAAGAAGCTTTGGATGCGAAAATTGCTAATAATAAACCAAATGGTACGGGTGGAACATTTACTAGTAAGGAGATTGAAATACCTAAAGGTGTAACTGAATATACAGTTCGAATTAGTTCAGCAGATAATCAACATTTGGGAATGGGATATCAATCAGTGCATAGACACTATGCACTCCCACTGACAGGTTCAGATTTTTCAATTAAACAAGATACAAAAAATGTTGCGAAGGATTTACTACAGAGAATCCATACTAGATTAGTAGAACAAAAATCAGAAGATACTAAGTGGTCTACTCCTGAAACTAAGGGTGCTTATGAAACAAAATTGACAGAGATTGATAATTTACTTAATTCAGGAATAAATACTACAAGTAACTATAAAGAATCTGCTAAGTCACTTATTGAAAAATATAACTCTTTGAACAATAGAGATACAATTGTTGCAGCAGCGAAAGCGGACTTAGAAAAAGCAGCGCAAGCCGAAAAAGCAGAAATCGCAGCAGATAAGAGCTTAACAGAAGCTGAGCGTAAAGAAAAAGAAACAGCAGTAGATACTAAGAAAGCAGAAGAAGAAGCTAAGATTACAGCAGCAGAAA